>JANRMG010000335.1:0-1969 GCA_033761855.1 Candidatus Caenarcanales bacterium | reverse complement strand
AGGGCGGACTGAAAAACCGGTTGGGTGAAGAGAAATTAAATATGCTTCAGATTACGTTGGCAGGCTAAGCACAAGGCAAACGCCTCATACCAACGTTGGTGTAAAAACCGAAGCTGAGTAGCGATATATCGCTGATTGTTTTTGAGTTGCACCTTCATATTGCCAAGTAATGTTAGCTGCAGTTCTTATCGAAGTCTTTTATCTATTAGAGCTAAATACTTCATGCCGGATTGATCGAACGCCTTTTCAGCCTTTTCTATTTGCAATCCAGAATATACGGCATTGGCAAAACCAGGAAGAGCTCCAATAATAGCTCCGATTGTTTGAGCTGCAGCCAAACCTGTTGCGGCTCCAGCTATACCAAAAACTGTCCCGAAGATTATTTGTTTGAATTTGCTTTCTTTCATTTTTTCTGCAAGTTCATCTCTCCGCAATGACATCTCTTCAATCTTCGAATTAAACAATTCAGAATTCACATTAATTGAATCATCTAGAACTATCTGTTCAATTTTGTTTTTAAATATTTTTAAATCTTTCTTATGCTTTTCTTTAAAGTTTAAGACTTTGTCAAAATCTATCTCTTGCGGAAATGGGATTAATTTCTCCAGTATTGTATCTCTTTTTGTTCTTTGACTTAAGTTATTTCTTACTAGAGTGGTTTTCTTATATTGGTCTGTTGTAGGAGTCATTTTTAGTTTCTTGCTTAAAATTAAAGTCAAATACTTCATTAGGTATGCAGCAGCTGTTTTTTCTACAAGGAACCATTGGTAATTTTGCTTTTCCCTTTTTGCTAGCCCTAGTTGTTCTAATTCTAAAAAAATTTCTAATTCGAATTTTTGATAGTGAATTCTAACAAAGGCGGGCTTATCACTTAAAGGAAATAGTTTAGTGAAAGGTTTAGATTTAATAAACTCAATAAATGGTTTAATAACTCTCCATGGATTTTCTAAAGTCCTCATTGGGTCAATTGGTACTACAAGTTCATTTCGAACTAATTTCAGCATAAATGGCTCATAGTTTTTTTCAGGTTCCTGAAAATATTGGTATGGAACTATGGACCCAACGCTTTCATAATATAAAAGTGTTCGTAAAGTCCAGTCCGTAGGCGGAAGGTTGATATATGGGTAGTACAATATGCTGTTCATAATGATGGAGGTTTAGAATTGCAGCTAACATATAAAGTTATGCCGTTCCCGTCATCAAATTAAGAAAATTGTGATTGATTTTCTCTACTTCACCTCTGAGTTTCCTTCATCTTCCCATCCGATGTATCCGATAGCTTTGTGAGTTGAGTTGTGGCACTCGCCGTGCTACGGAGATAGCTTTTAATATTTATAATTTCATTATTGCTACGACCTAGGCGGACTTAAAAACCGGTTGGGCGAAGGGAAATTAAATATGCTTCAGATTACGTTGGCAGGCTAAACACAAGGCAAACGCCTCATACCAACTTTGGCGTAAAAATCAGGGAGATTGCCATTGTGTGAAGCTATTTGGAGACCCCGTGGCGGCAGGAATTTAGGAAAACAATCAGTTAATTATTTGTTCAATTATATCATAATACCAAGCAATTCCAATATTATATGTTTCTTTTCTAATTAATGTCATTTCATCAAATTCAATAGTTTCTTTCCTTCTATAAAATTCACCTGAATAGACTCCCAAAAATTGGAAGAATTCAAAACTGCCAACTGCAGATCCCAATCCTGTAGCTTTTGTAATTATTATGCTTCCGGAAGATCCTGGAAATAATTTGCAATCTACTAAGAAGTAAGGATTGCCGTTATAGAAAGCCCTCCATTTAGAGGCAATAATCCCTGACTTGACAGTGTAGGCTCCCCAATTTTTAGTGCCGGCATCAGTTAGAGTTTTCAAATATAATTTTCTTTTCAGTGTTCCCCGCTTTATCCACTACCGGCTGCGCTTCAATTTGTAAATGATTTCCGCTTGCCGGTGTGGATAAAGCTGC
>JANRMG010000334.1:0-12381 GCA_033761855.1 Candidatus Caenarcanales bacterium | reverse complement strand
AAAAACTTAATTACCCTCTACCGTCACAGCTGGTCCAATTTCATCGGCAAAACGGGCTTGCCCTTTGCCTTTCTTTTTGGCCAAATACAAGGCTTTATCGGCTTCTTCGATTAAAGTCTCTTTTTCAAGTTTACTAAAAGGGGTTCCAGAAACACCTATACTTGCACTCAGTGCTCCTGCTATAGGATGTTTGGTGTTTTTAATTTCTTCGGCTAAACGATGAGCAAGATGTCTTGCTCCATCAAGTGGAGTATCGGGTAAGATTGCGCCAAACTCATCACCTCCAAATCGGGCGCTTATATCCACTTGTCTGAGTGTTTGTTTTAATTTGGAACCAAGTAGTTTAATCATTTCATCGCCAATTATGTGTCCATAAGTGTCATTGGCAGTTTTTAAAAAGTCCAAATCAATCATCATAAGAGACAGATCACTTTGGGTCCGCTTGCTTCTTTCAATTTCCTGATTAAGCATTTCATGAAAAGAGGCTTTGTTATTCAGTCCAGTTAAAGAATCCGTTTTGGCTTGTTGCTGGATGTGCTTATACATTTCGGCATGCATAATGGCTACGCTGGCTTCATCAGCAACCTGGCGAATAAATTCAAACTCGCTTCCGTCAAAGTACCTCTCTGTATCACATTGGTGGAAGCATAAACTTCCCAAGATCATGCCTTGATATAAAAGTGGAATTCCCATAAAGGTCTTAAGTTGAATGGCTTTAACTAAACCGGTTATCCAACCCTCTGGATCGTCCACTTCCTCAGCATTGCGAATGTATAAAATGTTAGACTCAAAGGATTCATCGGATTGGCTAATGGCTTCTTCGGCTTTACGGTAGAGGCTTTTCATCCATTCTGTCTCAAAATCAAAAATGGTGTCCGATGCCTTCATAAGGCCGGGTTGAGTGAACTCCTGTTCGGTTGCTAAAACTTTGCCGGGGTTGTTTGGGTCATAGCGGCGAATGAAGCAGCGGTCAACACCCAGGGTTTCGCCCAAGTCTTTGGCGGTTGTTGCTAAAACCTCCGACAATTCAAGTGTTCCACGAATAGAGACGGTAATTTTATGGAGCATGTCCATGCGTTTTTGTATCTCAAAGCCTCTTTCCAGCGACTGCCTCCACTCTTGGGCTGTTCTTAAATGTTCGACAATTGCACAAAGTAAGGCTTTGTGGGCTTCCGAAAGCTCCAGAAAAGGGATTTGAATGTATAAAAAGAAGAATTCATCAATGTCGAAGATAGAGCCTTTTTCGGCCAGAGAAGCTCGATCGTGAAGCTGAATATTGCCGAAAGAACTAATTGAGCTGGCAACAATATGACAAAGGCTGTGGCGCCTGTCTATTTGCCATATTTGAACGAGAGGACTGTTTGGAAAAAGCATAGCTACGTCTTTGGCAATGCTAGCCCAAAGATCTTTATAAATTGTCTGCCATTGATCGCGGTTGAGATTTTTTGTTAATGAGAATAGCTGAACAATTTTGGTCAGTATTCTGATTGGCTCTCGTGAACTCAAAGATTGCATAAAAAATATATGCCCAGAAATTACTAACTTTATGATTTGTATAACCTAATATTCAAACTTTGGCTGATAAGTTGTTCTACTCGTTTTTTCTTAAATTTGTTAATATCTGTTTTGCCAGAGCTTAACTAAAAGCCTAAAGACTTAATAAAATATCGCTTAAAAACATGGCACAATAATTCAAAAATTCGTACTAATAGATAAAATGTCAGACTTTAATATTCCATCTTTCAAGCTCGGACAATTGGCACAAGTTACAGGCGGCGAGCTTAACGGAGATCCAGCTCTTGAACTTAAAGGTTTCTCTCCAGATCCATTGAAGGCCACACCCGATCAGCTTTGTTTTGTCTTTAGAGATAAGTACATTAAGCTTTTAAACGATGGTGAGCTAAAGGCCGGAGCCTATCTTGTTCCAACTGACATTAAGATTTCAAGAGAAGTTCCCTATGTGGCTGTCAAGCGGCCTAAGTTAATAATCAAACAGCTTTTAGAAGTATTTGCCCCCAAAAGATATTCTTTCCCGGCTGAGGTTCACCCCCTGGCTGTCGTCGATCCAAGCGCTAAGCTTGGCAAGAATGTAAAAATTGGTCCTCATGTTTTTGTTGGGCCTAACTCATCAATTGGCGACAATACTGAGTTGCAATCCGGAGTTAAAGTTGGTAAATCTGTTGTTATAGGCTCTGGGTGCACAATTAAATATTCGGTGGTGATAGAAGACCGTACAAAAATCGGCAATAGAGTAATAATTCATCCTAATACAGTGATAGGAGCCGATGGATTCAGCTATGTGACAGAGGAACCCAGCAATCTTGAAAAAATTCAATTAGGAGTTGATCCTGCCGAATTAAAGGGTAGGCAAAAACAGTTAAAAGTCCCTTCTGCCGGTTGGGTAGAGATTGGAGACGATGTTGAGATTGGAGCCAACACTTGTGTTGACCGAGGAACTATTGGGCCCACTGTAGTTGGACGTGGAACGAAGGTAGACAACCATGTGCAAATTGCCCATAACTGCAAAATCGGCGAAGATTGCTTGCTGGCCGGGCACGTGGCACTGGCTGGAAGTGTCGTCTTTGAAGATGGGGTAATAGCTGGTGGCAAGGCTGTATGCAGCGACAATCTTCACATAGGCCATGATTCAGTCTTAACCGGAGCGGCCGAAGTTACAAACGATCTTCCGCCCTATAGTTTGGTTGCTTCCATTCAGCCGGCCAAGCCCATGAAGGAATACCTCTCGCGGGAAAGATCGATCAGAAGAACGATTAGAGACCTGCCTAAAATTAAAGCTGAGATCGATCAACTGAAGAAGAAAGTCAAGGGTCTCGAAGGTTAGTTTGCTGAGCTGATGAGGATTGGATTCGGGTTTGAAATATTGTCTCTATTGAATATCAAATTTTACGTCAATTTAAATTTCTGAAACAGCTCTTCTCTAATTTCCTCTAAAACCCTCGTCCAATCGAAGAGTTTCTCTTGGCGAAAAATGGTAAGACTCGGATACCAGAGGCTGTCTTTTCTCTCAAGCATCCAGCGCCAATCACAAGCGCGAGACAAAAGCAAAAAGCCTTTTTTGTTCAAAGCCCCAGCCAAATGTATAACCGAAGTATCTACACTGATCACAAAATCCAGGTTTTGAATAATGGCTGCTGTGTCATCAAAGTCTTGCAGATCTCCCGACAAATCAATAAAGTTCGAAGCTTTAATCTCTGTAAAATCCTGATTATCTTTTTGGATTCCAAAGAAAAAACAATTTTCAAGCCCCAAGAGGGTTTGTAAATCCTTGATTGGAAGCTCCCGAAAACGATTGAGAGGGTTTTTAGGATTCCCTTTGTTTGCAATACCAACTTTTAATTTCCCTTGGGGAATATCTAAAGAGTTAAAATAATAATTCCACTTTTGCTCTCTGTCTTCCGAAGGCTTTAAATAAGGAGTCTCGCCGGGGATTGTTTCTTGAGTAATTTGAAAGATTCCCGGCAAACTGCCCAAATAAACGCAAGCAGCGCAGTTTTCTACCGTTTCACCTTCGGCAGAAATAATTTGGTCTATTCCTTGACAGGATTCAAACAGGCTCTTTAGGTCGGGCCTGCAGTGCAAAACCACTTTGCACTTGTAATCATTTTTTAATTTTTTTAAAAATCTGCAAAACTGAATATTGTCTCCAGCTCCTTGTTCTGAGCGAACTAAGATGGTTTTACCCTCAATTGCACCTCCAGTCCAGGCAAATTTACCCAAGGGATTCAAAAAGTCCTTAAATTGATTCGAACGAATTCTTGCTTCGTATTCTCGCCATCCAGCGCCAAAGTCACCCGACAAAAGCAGAGCAATGCCCAAAAAAGTTCTGGCTTCGGCGTGTTGTGGATTGAGCTTTAAAGCCTCACGAAAACATTGAATTGCCTCTTTTGCTCGCTGGTTGCAACATAATACACTGCCCAAATTTATTAAAAGCTCTATGTTGTTTTTTTGCTGAAGTGCTTCGCGATAGTGAGCTTCTGCCCCTTCTAGATCACCAGAAAGAAATAATTTATAAGCCTGAGTTTCTAAATCTTTTTCGGACATTTCTCGAAGAGTTTTAGTTTGGCGCTCTTTCCTTATACAAAATATTTGTGTTTGTAAAGTTGTTGTTTTCAGCTTTTTCTACATATTCTTGGCGTTTTGAATCAGTTTTCTCAAAGATGCTGTTGATTTCCATTAAACTGCTGCTTTCTATTTCTTGCAGTCTCTTTGTTTGTTCATTAGAGGCGGCAGAAACGAAGTTTTTGGTTTCATCTATTTCTCTTTCGGTTCTTGCAATTTCTCGTTTTGAAGGTGCTTTAGAGCGGTTTGCTCTCTTGAGGGACTTCTGCGGGTTAGGATTGCTTGCTCTTTTTGGGCTTGCGGTACTTTTGAATTTTATGATTTCCTTTTGGATTCTTTCATTCACAGAACTAGACAAGGAATTAAAGTTTTGTTGTAATTGAAGATAGTTATGTCCAAGAGCTTGCACTGAGCCCGAAAGACTTTTTAATTGCGATGAGTGATTGTTGAGCATCTTTAGCATCTGTCCTTCATTGAGCAAAGACACAATATTGAAAATGAAAATAGCAGTAATCATTATTGGGACTGGTTTTAGCTGAAGCTTACTGCTCTGAGAGGTTTGTGCCGTTTCTTGCGCCTTTGTTGTTTTTTGTCCACCGCTTAAAGTCTTGATGGTTTCGTTTAAATAAAATTCGTTAAACTGATTTGAAGTGTTTTCATTACAAACTTTTGCTTCAGAATTGCTTGTGCTCATAGTTTCTTATCTTTGTTATTAGGGAAAGCCCTAATAGTCTTTTTGCCCGGATTCAAAAAAACTAAACCAAAGAAATATTTTTCTTTTTTAATAAATCGAATTTATTTATAAAATCTTTTCTGTGTTAACTTTGATTCTCTTTTGAGAAGAAAATTCAGTGTAAATATGCTGTGATCCAATACCAATTCTTCAAGGCATTTAAGTTGGTTGAAAACGTTCTTTAGTCTAAGGTGTAATTTAGTGTGCCAAATTCAAACCAGAATTATGTACAAGAATCAAAAATAAACAAAATTCTAGAAAACACATCCTCTGCTTGCCTATGAAATGAAAGTCCTTATCAAACGCTCTCGGGTTCAGCTGATAAGGACTAATTCGCAACATAGTTATTTAACAAGAGAGAAAATATTTGGAAAATGGAAATAACTTAGAATATTTGATGGTTAAGAGTCCACTCTGCCTTAACCTAACTAGAACTCAACTTAGACCAAATACCGCCAACTTTCTTTTCTTTGGTTGAAACTAAAGTTGTTTCGGGGTCTGCTTTAGAAGCGACAGTTGTAAATTGCTCTACCGGAGTAGCATAAGGGGTGGCAAGCTGAGAAACCGGTTGCGGAGAAGGAGAGAAAGTGGTTGGTTCTGGATAAGAATTGTCTGGTGTGCTTAAGAGGCTGGCTGTGCGGTTTACACTAAGAGTTTGCGCAATGTCAGGAGCGGTTTTTACTGGTTGGCGGATAGCTTGCGTTAACAAAGCATCTTTGTATTCCAGCTCACGTTGCCTGAGAGTGAGATTGCTATTTAATTCTTCAACTGTGTTTTCGAGTTCTTTGATTTTCTTTATCATTTGCTCTTTGTCGCGCTGGAAGCTTTGTTCTATTTGAACTGAACGCTTAGTTGCTTCAATAATTTCTTCGCGGATCTTGGATTGCTCGTCTGCGAGCTTAACCTTAAGGTCACTAAGTTCTCTTTCGGCAGCATCAGCTTCTTGCGATTTCATATTTAATTTCTCTTCAAGCTTACGGCGCCCTTGATTTGCTTCGCTGAGATCTTCTTGCAGTTGGAGAATTTGTCTTTCAGCTTCAGATTTGTAAGCGTTAATTTCTTTAATATATTTGGCCGAAACGTTTGATTCAATCTCGTTGTTAGACTGAATAGCGTGGTTTAGTTCGTTGCGGAGGGTGTGGATTTCTTTTTCGTGGTCTGACCTTAAGGTGTCAAAGTCTCTTTCGTAAGAGCGGATTCTCTCTTTAAGCTCTTCTACTTCTGTTTTTAATTTTTTTGCCTCATGCTCAGATAAGTCTAATCTTTCAAGAGCCTCTTCGAATCTAGCTTGGTTGCGTTCAGCCTCATTGGCTTTGGTTAAGTAGTTGTTCATCAAGACCTGGAATTCAGGACTTGCTCCTCCGGATTTCTCTTGAACCTCTGTGACTTTATCCAGGATTTGCTGAAGAACGTCATTTAGCTTATATGGATCAATCTGAAATTCTGACATAATTTATTAGACGCCTGAGTTAGGATTTAAGTTAGATAGGATTTGAGCCAGGTCAATTATCGAAGGAAAATTACCTAAAATAATTACCCAAGATAGTTAACAGAGTAATAATTAGTAAAGTCAATTAAGTTGCCGCCAAAAACCAATGAACCCGTCAAAGAAAAATAGCAGTTTTTTAACAACTTCACTAAATGAAACTGTATACCTTGAGAATAATTTTTCTTCAATAAGTTCCCAAAAGTCTCAATTAGTTGCTGTGCACGGCATGGGAGCATATTCGGGATGGTTTAACGAACTATCAGACATTCTAGCAGAAACCCAAGTGGGCACGGTGACTTTTGACTTGCCGGGTTTTGGCAGATCCCCAAAAAGAGGAGAGGTGAAATCTCATCGTTGTTGGATTGAGGCTACAAAAACCGCCTGGAAAGAAGCAAGCCAAAAAGACAGCAATACTTTTTTGTTGGGCCACAGTTTGGGAGGCATTATTGCTTTAGCTTCCATTGGTGAACTTACCCCAAAACCAAAGGGTGTAATCCTTACAGTCCCGGCTCTGAGCGCCAACTGCAAGACCTGGAATTTATTTAATTTTGTAATTCCAACTTTCTTTCGGGGTTTAATCGATTCATCGGAAAAAACAACTTATCCTATCTCGCATGAAGTCTTCGATAGCATTAAGAAAGGCAAGCATTCCCCTGATTTTATTACGGCTGAAGTAAGGCCTAAACTATTTTTGGAGACTTTAAAAGTTACGCAAAAGGCCTGGTCTAATGTTTTTGTTTTTAAGGATATTCCGCTTTTGATGATTCTTTCCGAGGACGATCCCATTTGTGATCCAAAGGCCAGTCGCAACTTTTTTAATATGTGCAACTCAACGAATAAAACTTTAAAAAACTACTCTGGCATTGCACATGACCTCTTTGTTCTGCCGCAGGCCGAAGAGATTAATGGCCTGATTGCTGATTGGATAGCTACTGTTTGAATTGGCTTTTTAAAGATATTTACATAAAAGTTTTAATAGAGATTCCCCGAGATCCTTAGGGTTTTCTTCCAACTTCCTCACTCAATCGCTGCATTGTTATAAAAAAGGATTTTGCATTTAAGGAATTCTATGGAATGAACTCAACATAAAGGAGTTCAAAATGACTAATAAGCATTTAAGCTTATCTTCGCTTTTACTTAGCGTTTTATTTTTATTTATTTTCGCCTTATTTGTGGTGGTAAAGCCATCCTATGCTGGATGTGGCGGTGGTGGCTGCGGTAGCAGTTGTGGTGGAAACATGGCAATTGCCAATTGGGGCCCAAGCAATTATCAAGAGCGCCCAATCTACCCCATGAGAGGCTGCGGCAACGGCGGTTGTGTTAAAGGCTGGCGTTCCGCCATCATTACTCCACCTCCAACGGCTCCTTACGGCGGGCAAGTTACTTCCTGTATGCCTGTTGGTTGTGCTCCACCAGTTGCTTGTGGGCCAGCAATGCCAATGCCTTACTTTGGCGGCTGTAGATAAATCTATTTTCTAAACTTTTGATTTTTTCGTGATTCTTTAGAAGCTCTTTGTGACTAGTTTTCGGTTGCAAAGAGCTTTTAGGTTAATTCCATAAAATTTTGTTGAAGCTTCTCACTAGTGTAATCTTCAATAAATTTCTCTATGGGTTTTTGTAAAATTGGAAGCACATAACTTGTTGCATCAACTTTAACTTTAGATGTCCTCGATAGTTGAAACGTCTCTTTAACTCTTTGCACTAATAAATCTCTATTTCTTTCATCAGAAACATTAACAATATAGATTTCCAGATTATCTTTGGATGGATTTTCTCCATGCGCTCCTTCGTTAAACTGAGAATTAAATAGGATAGATCTTGCTGAGAAATCTGTTGGAGGAAATGAATAACCGAGAACAAAAATCCGATTGGTATGACTTAGCCAGTTAGAAGCCATTGACCAATTGTATTGTAGAAATGGATGAATGAGTTTCTCGGCTTTATCTAATATAGGAGGAATTATTAATGGTGATAAATCTGACCCAAAATCTTCTCCTCCAAACTTTATTGGACTATTTGGAGAACCATTCCAATAAAGTTCAAGAGACCCATGAAGCTTATATAAATCAAAGCTGAAGTTGTTTTTTAATGTATAAATTTTGTCTTCATTTTCTTTTTGTTTGCTGTAAGCTAACGGGCTTAGCCAAACATTTATAAGAGCTGAGTAGGTAATCTCACTAGAAAAATTTAGAAAATCTCTCAAAGTAAGTTTGTAACCATTGTAAGATGCTAGGGGAAGGCTCTTTTGAAGCAATTTTTCAATAATAAAGGTGCAATAAGCTTGTTCAATGAGTGTATCGTAATTAAAACTTATAAATATTGGTGACTTCTGACTCTTAAAGAAGTATTCAAGCAATTTATTGAGAGGTGAAAGAAAAGATAGATTATCTAAGTTCAGATATGAAGATTTATCAACTAGGTTTTGAATACTTGTAATTTCATTGATATTTGAATTGTTGATTTGTTCTTTTAATAGATTATGTATATTTGCTATTCGATTGTTGGATTTTTCCCATTCAGCACTTGTTAATTTTCTAATCAGTATTTCCAGAAGTTCTCCGTATAGGAATTTATATAAATTGTGTTCAGTTTCGTCAACATGAGGATGCTTTGTATAGAGGTCAGAGAGCATGAATTCAAGATCATTATATTGAGCTACAACGTTAAAGTAAGGATGCTTACGAAATTCTTCTTTTATGTTCGCTAATAATTCATTTGCTGTTGGATAGTCAGCAATAGCTTTGCTGAAACCAGCGCCTAAAATAAAAACATCTTCTTCAGATTTGTTGATGAAAGGCTGCTTTGAAAAAGAATTCATATCAAACCTAAAACCCATCAAAATCAAACCGCAAACCCGCCAGCTCAGAAACAGCCCTTCCATAAAGTACAGTCATTTCTTCCAAGCTTAATTTCGAATCAAAGGGAATCAAAGACCCAACATTAATTTCTAATTTATCTCCAGATTTTTGTCCTCCCTTGATGCCTACGGGCAAGACAGGAAGCCCCCCGCCAAGTTTAGCCATAAAGGCTGCCCCTGTTTCAAGTTTTGTTAGCGCCTCTCTCGATTGATTTCTGGTGCCCTCTATAAAAATTCCAACCGGCCATTTTTTTTCTAGAAGTATTTTTTTTATGGCTTTTAAGCTGCTGGCTCCGGGTTTCTCGCGGTTGATCGGAATTGCTCCGAGAAAAGTTATTAAATCCGAAAACCATTTCTTTTGTCCATCAAAGAGTTCTTTTTTGCCAACATAGGCAACAGGTTTTCTTAAAGCCATAGAGATGATTGTTGGGTCACTGTAAGAGAAGTGATTACAGACAATAATAAAAGGCTGTCCTGGAGTGGGCACATGCTCTTGGCCATGGATTTGGGTGCGATAACGCAAAAAATAATAGGGATACAAAAGTCCATAAATAATTGCTAAGTGGGACAAGCCATGAAAAGAGTCGTAATAATCTATTTCTTCTTTATCTTTATCGCTCATTTCAAGTGCTTATTTGGTTAATTTCGCAATTTGGATTCTCGATTCTCTTGTGGCGAGACCAGGCATTACATACCAAAAGCAGAGCTTCGTAAAATGCTTTTGCCTGAGCTTCCGGAGCTTTAAATTTTATTTTCAGTTCAAAAGAAGAATTAGATTCGTCGGACATGTCTTTTAAAAAGCATTGGATGGGTTCGAAGAGGGCTTGCCAAGGAAAATAGAACCAGGAACAATCTGCACTTGAATTCCAGGTATAGTCTCAGAGGGTTCGGTCAGAACAGATCCAACCGAAATTTTATTGATGAGTACATTTGGGTTTTGTTCAAGAGTTAAAATGCCGCTTACTAAACTTCCAGAGGGGAGCTTGCTTTCGGGGTTTACTGTGCTTACTTCCAGCAAATTGTTGGATACAACTCTAAATAAAATATTACCGTTAAGGCCTTTATCGGACGAAGCCAGTTTGATTGAATTGACCTCATCAGTTAAAAGAGGAATATACAGTTTGTTGCTACTAACATCTTCTGGAATAAAAGTAAAGAAGCCAATCTCTCTAAGAAGAGGTTGGGCAAATTCAATGTCTTTGGAATTTTGTTCACCACCTCTTTTGTTCCTTACCAAGGTCTGTCCAAGAGATTTAATGTAAAAGTCGCGATTCTTGCTTTTCTCTTTTTCGGCTTTTTTCTTAATGTTTTTCGCCTCCAGATCGGCAGAATCCATGATTCCTGTCTCAAGCATATTGAAACCTGCAAAAGAGTTGGAAAGTTTCTTTGTTGGTTTAGTATAAGCCCAGGGTGCTTCCCAGGTAAGGGTAATGTTTTTTGGATAAGGACTTTTTGCTGGTTTTGCTTTCTCTGGTTCTTCGGCGTTTTCTTGAATTTCTTCATTAATCTCTTTTTTGGCTTTAGAAGAACTTTTTGGTTTCTGCCTCACTTTAATAACAGTTACAAGCGATTCAGGGAGTGTTTTAGAGCGTAAGTCTGCAAAGCTCACTCCGAGGAGTCTACCATCTTGGTCTTTCTCAATAGAGACTATATAGCCCTTTACAAAAATATCTTTCAGTTCGGCTCTGTATAGTTCAATCTCGTCTGAGCTTAGCCTAAGAGGAATAAAGACACTTGGCTGATTAACTGGAACATTGGTGACCGTAAGCGTTATCTCTTTGGGTTCTACCTCTATTGCGTTGACAGGAGTATAAAAAGCAAAGAGAAGCAAAATCCCAAAGAGGAAAGTAAAAATTTTTAAAAACATAGTAACCAGCATTTAATGCCAACAGATTTGTCAAATTATAACTGTTGATTTACTTTCTTAAAAAACAACGTTTTGCTTTTGGTTGCCAGCAATGGATGGGCATTGCAATTGGTGCTGGAATTGACGTAAGGTGAGTAGGAGCTAAAGTGTTGTTGTTTAAGGCTTTATTAGTTCTTACATTCTCTTTATTAGAAAAAGAAAGAGAGGATCCCTTTTCTTCACTTTGGTCAAAAATTGAGGGTGGGTTGAGTTCTTCGCTTTGAGATTTTGTATTTTGTTGTTTATTATTTTCTTTACTAGTGTCTTGTTTACGATTCGAATTTTGTATTGAATCGTTCATTATTTTTGAGTTACTTTCACTTTTTAATGCGTTTGTCTGAGAAGTTGTTTTACTAATCCTCGATGCAGATTGAGACCTTATGCCTCTTGAGTTTCTGCTTCTGAAGGTAGTCTCAGATGGCTTTGCCTGAGTTTCGTTTTTTATATTTCCATTTATTTTTTTGCTTGTGTAATTACTTGATTGCAAACTATTAGCGCCGCGAGCAGTTCCTCTATCAGGTATGTTTACAATTTTCTCTTGGATTTCGCTGATTGAAATTTGAATTTTAGAAAGTTCTGGCAAGTATTTTTCTATAGTTTCTTTAAGTTGATTAATATTGTCTGCAATTTCAGCCGAGCTAGGCTCTTGGCCTTCGCTAGGTTTATTTTGTTGAGCAAACATTGCAATATTAGTTAGCAAAATCAAAAACAAAAGCAAATGAACAAGATGATTGGAAGAACCAGTTGAGCTGCTTTTTGCTGTTCTTAAAGTTTGTGCTTGTTTTGAATCTTGTTTGAGATCTTTCTTTGGATCACTTTGGGGGTAAAGCTCTCTTACTTTGGTTCCATTTTGTTGTTGGTTGGTTGCTAATTCTTTTTGTCCCTCTGGTTGAGGTGTTTGAGGAATTATATTTTGAGCAGGAGGATTGGCTTCTCCGTTAGAGTCTTGGTTGCTTTGGTTATCATTTAGGTTTAGCCTGCGTCTTATTTTGTATTGCTCCATATCGCTCAATAATCCTGTTTAACCTAAAAATGCAATTTAAAAAGTCGTTGACAAAAATTCAACTTAAATATGAATCTTGTGTATGCTTCATACCCTAATTTTTTTAGGGAAGATACTAACAAAGCCTCAAATCTAGGCACATAGCATTAGATTGCATGGATTAGTAAAAGCTTGGGTCTAGATCCCTTTGAGAGAATAAGTTTTAAACAATTTGTAGATTAGCTTATCCAGAGGGAAATGTCTATAGTTAAATCTAAATTCACACTCTTTCAAATGCAAGATAAACTTCTTATCAGATAAGCCATTGAACTTA
>JANRMG010000333.1:0-2746 GCA_033761855.1 Candidatus Caenarcanales bacterium | reverse complement strand
AGTAATCGTCGCAATACTCATAGTCTTGACTAGTGGTGTATCTGCTATTGTCATAACTGTAATTGGCTCTGCTTGGAGTGTAATAATAATCATCGTCATAGTAGTAATTGTCATCATAATAATGATCGTTGTAATAACGCTTTTTAAGACGGTGATGCTGAATAGTATTGTAGATTCCCAGTCCAAGAGCCGTCCCGCCGAGAGCTGTCCCAATAATACCTAAAGTTAAAGGATCGGCTTTACTTGGTTTTGATGGAAAGCTAACGAATAAAATTAATAAAGCTAAAAAGGAGAGTGTAAACTTTTTAAACATGGCTCATTAGTTATTACGTACTGTTTTTTCAGCTTAGCACGTAGTAATTTCTATTTTAAAGAGTTGATTTAAAGAGTTAACTAAGTCTTCTTAAAGCTTACCAAGCCAATTTAATCAAAGCAGATCCAAACCTTGTGGAAGAGAAGCTCCTGTCAATAAGGCTTCTGTTCTTTGAGAATTATTATCTTTGCTCTCGAAGAAAGCCGAAAAAGGACTAATCCTCATGGCCACTAAAGTACTCTCGCCATTCTGCTCAGAAGTGATTTTTAAAGGTGAGCCCAAAAACAAGTACTGCTCTAAAGTCAAAAGTGGATTCATAAAACCTCCGATGCTATAACCATTACAAAGAAGAAGATCACAAATTAAAGACAAAGAAAAATCCAAAAATTGTTTAAATAAAACTTTGGAGAATAAAGATCTTGAAAGAATTACTACCTTGAAAACTAAACTCCTCAACCAAAGCAACTAATGCTTTTTAGTGTTGGTCTACGGAATGCTGCTCATCTTGCTACCTAGCAAATATTTTAAAACTAAATCTCTAGAAGCCTTTGGAAGTCAGAACTTCTATCCCCTTATTTCAACATTAGCGCCTTTGTTAACAATAGACAAGCTAAGCTATAAAATTTAAGATTTAAAAATTAAAGAAAGCAAAACTTTGAATTTATCGAGGTTTTAAGGTTTTTACGAAACAAAATTGCATAATTGATGTCTATTTATATTAAGTAGTCTATTTGTTTTTCCCACCACAAAGTTACAGGGCAAAACTCTCTCCTAGCCCTCATTCTAAGAATATCGATGAAGCGCGATTCCGATCCAATAAAACAAAAATCACTTAGCTTTTTACTTTTCAAATTACGTTTGTGGATACTTTTTCATGTCTTTTTTCCTCTTCGAGTAAGGATTTCAGCTTTTTTTTCGTCTCTCAAAAACTTTAATCCGCGCTCTTTCACTCATCGAACTTGGTGGTTTATTCAAAGCCAAAAGATTTTAGGGTTTTTAGAAAAAATAGAATCTACAGCCATCCGGGTCTTGAATTCAAGCTTTCTGTCGGTTGCTTTCGTTTCTTTGCTTTTAATTGTTGGTATTGGTTTGATTCTTTTTAGGTTTTTTCCAAACCGCCTTCCAGCTCTTACCTTTCAGGGCTTTGGATTCAATGCCTCTGTTAAGGCAAACTCAAGCAAGGTCAACGATCTTTTGTTAAAAGCCACAACAAAAAGTGGCCTCAGCGAAAAAACCAGAAAAGAAATTTTGTTTAAAGCTTTCTCTCTCAACCCTGCAAGCGAGCAAACCAACAAACAAATGGCTCTTCACTTCCTGCAAATTGGTGATTTAAAGCAGGCCCAAAAGAATATTGATTTTCTCACCTTTTTAAATCCGCAGGATGTTTCTACCATTGCCTTAAACGGAGCTTTGAATCTTCGTTTAGGCAATTATCAACAAGCTGATAAACAGCTTGGAGAAGCTTATAAAAAAGGCTACCAGCCTGAATGGGTGCTTGAAAGTTATGCCATTGCTTTAATTGCCAACAACAAAACAGAGATGGCCGCTCAACTCGCCGGTTGGCCGGCCGACTGTCAAACTAATTCTCTGAGTCATGCTGATTGCATGAACAAAATTGCAAGTTGGCACGAAAAGATAATCGAAATTGAAAAGCAAGTCCAAAAGTGTGAACTTCCCCGATCTGAAGGATCTAAAAACTTAGAAAAACAAAACACAAAAGTGGATAGTAATGTCCCAGATAAATCTCTCTACCACCGAAAGCGACAAATCATTTTCCTTGGAGAATCTTTAAGAACCTTTTTTCAAGCTATTCAAGAAACTGATGGGGTTTATCGTCTATTTTTAATTCAACAATATGAGAAAGAAAAGCAAAAATTGCTCCTGGCTCATTCTGCCTTTATGACAGAAGCTTACTTGAATAAAAACAACACTTCTGCTTTTGAATTGACTCTTCAAGAGAGAAAACTAAAGATTTAGTTTCTGAAAGTCAAATTATCAATTGAACAAAATTAATACTTTCTCCCCCCAAGCCATTTTCTCTTTAACTAGTCATACTGTCTCTAACAGCTACCTAACAAAATAATCGGGAAAACGAGTTACTCAATTGATAAATCTAGGGCAATTTAAAACTATGTAAACTAATAGTTAGCTTTGATAACATTGATATACGAATTAATGTTTCCTTGGTAAATGAAGCTATTTGGTCTTCGCTCTCGCAAAGCCCTTCATAGCAACCCGCCAATGGGCAATCAAAATTCCCATTAGTTTGCATCACCTAAACCAAACGGGAATGAAGCACCTCATCAAACGCTCTCGCGTTCGACCACGGCGCATCCCGTGCTCCCGCACCACTTAATCAACATCAAATCATGAAATCACCACTCACCCGCAAGACCCAAAGAGGGTTTAAATCTGGCTTAAAAAGAAAAGCCA
>JANRMG010000332.1:0-5927 GCA_033761855.1 Candidatus Caenarcanales bacterium | reverse complement strand
CTGGTGAAGATAATTGCTATTAAAAAAAACAATTATATTATTCAAAGGCTCTAAAAGCTTGCCTTGCTGAGCAACAACCGGTGGACTGCAAGTATCATCGAGATTATCCCAAATATACAATTCCCCTCCAGAAAAGGCTTTTGGCTGACGATAAAAATAATAAACAAAGGTGAGCTCCCGGAGGCTTACTCTAGTTCCGGTATTTGGCGTATAGTCTGTGTGAGCCATATAAAAATGACCATCATTATGCGCCGTCAATTGGCATTCAAAGCCTTTGTGCATTTGCATTTGATAACCAAAACGCTCCTGAAGCAAAGGTGCATAACGGTAAAGATTCACTCTAAAGAAACTAAAAATAGGTTCAAACTCGAATAAAACCAATGAATCACGACGAGAAGTGTCTCTACTTCTGGTATTGTCGTCACCGGTTTCGGTTTCAAGAAAGCGATTTTGCCAATGCTCTACCAGACACAGCAATGAATCGACCTGCTGAGCATTAAAGACATTGTCCAATATCAAAACATTGGACTCAATAATTTTTTGTTCTGACGTTTCCTGAATTACTTCTGGTTGAGACATTTAAAGGGGTTTTTAGGCTTTAATGTCTTAATTCCACTGCTTGTAAAGTGTCAAATTCTCTCAAAGGGGAATCCCCATGTTATTTGGCTTTTAAATGTATAAAAATCTAAAATTCGTTCACTGCCTCTTCAAGCATTGCAAGAAAATTGTGATACTGCGCCCTTTGTAATTGAGGCAACAACAAAGACTTGTGGATTTTCATTTCAAGCACAGGAAGATTCAAGGCAAGAGCCAAGTTATTTAATTCATTATCAATCTGAGTACTCTCCAGAGAAGTTTTTATATGCCTTGCCTCAGCTTTTTTAGAGAGCAATTGTAAAAAACTCTGAACAACAGAATTTTCAGAATCGTTTGGCAAATATTTATGGACTTGAAGGCCTCTTTCGTTTTCCCAAGGGCACGAACGAACTATTATTAAACAATTAATTTTGTGAACCTGAACAACTTTATTTATAAAACTTATTAAAGGATTAGTGCTTGACTTTGCTGATGCAGAGCGTCCAGTTTTACCAATCGTATAAAGAGAATCTTCGGCGCTACAGTATGAGTTTACAATTGCATGAGCGCCAGTTAAACGACTTACCGCCGCAGTCATTGCACCGGTAAAACTTTCAGCCTCAACAAAAGAACCTAAATGCCAATAAGAAGTGGCATGAGGAGCGACAAACAAAAAAGGAAAATTCGTATTACCAGGGAAAAACTGAAAGTCCGCCTCACCATCGACGGGAAATCGTTCAGAACGGTCTTTGAGACTGGCTTCATATTGAATAGACCAATCAACAACACTCTTTTGCATATCATCGGCTTGAGTCAAAATGTATTCAAGAGCATGTTCAAGTTTCTCAAAAGAGGCTCTAGTATAAGAGGCTAGCCATGGACTGACCGGAAAAGGAGCCCACACCACCGAATGCTTACCTTTATTGTGAGCATAAATCAGCGGAACCCAGCTTGATTCATCGGCCGAGTACAAATTACTTAACACAAAATCGCATCTATCAATTAATCCAAGAGCTTGTTCAACCTCTTTGCGTGAACGATCGCCAGAAATATATATTTTACCGTCGGTGTTTAAAGTGTTTTTAACCTCTGTGAGCGGGTTTATGACCTGAACGCCATGTTTAAGACAAAAATGAAAAACAGCCGAACGCCATCCCACATTGCCAAACGGGTTCTGTTCGCTAAGTTGAATATCAGGGCCACTTAAATAAATTGTCTTCTTCATTGAAATAAGCTTTTAAATGAAACTTACCACCGAAAGGAAGGTTTTAATCTTTAACTTAAGAACCTCACCCCCGCCCCCTCTCCTAAAAGAGAGGGGAGAAAGATCTACTCCATCTCCCTAGCTGAGAGGGGGTTCACTCGATCCCTAATTAGCAAACTCAACAGTCATATTCACTGTGCCTTGAATTCTGGATTCTCCTGGTGAAACACTAGTTACGTCTCCCTCGGCTGGAGCGGCTTTGGCCATGCGTTCGTAACTTACAAAGTTGTTGTATGGCTGTGAATAATTTACATTAATGTTTTTAACACCGGTAAATTTAAGTCCCAGAGAGGCAAGCACAGTCTTAGCTGTTTCCAAGGCATTAAGGGAAGCTTCAGAATAAAGATCTTTTTGCACTTCTCTCATTCTTTGAGGAGAGACACTAAAGTTTAAAGAGTTAATTGTATTGATCGAGTTCTTGGTAGCCAAGTCTATGGATTTGGAGAGGAGATTGAGCCTCTCTTCGCCCGTTACTCTTATTTGGACTTGCTGAGAAGCCCTGTAAGCTATAACTTTGTAAGGAGGATTTTTGGTTGAATAGTCGTAGACTGGGTTTAAAGAATTTTGGATTGTTTTAATTTCGTTGGCATTAAGACCGATAGATTTTAATTGTCCAGTAAAAGCCGTGAGAACAGCACTTACTTTGGTTTGGGCTCCTGCAGCGGATTTATCTTCCACCTGCATTCCTAAAACCAATTCACCAACATCGGGAGAAACAAATTTATCGGCACTACCGCTTATGTTAATTGAAGGCTTTTCTTCGTGATGCTCATCGTGAGCGAGAGAAGCTAAAGATAAAAAGTTAGAGAAAGAAAAAACTGCTAAAGAAAAAAGCAAAAAATATTTTTTCATAATTTATTTTTTGATTAACTGTTTACAATTGTAAGAACACAAAAAATAATTTGCCGCTAATCTTTCGAACAGTTTATTGGAGCACACTTTGTTACTCTTTAGGGTAACTTAAAAATGAAAACTACAAACCTCTTAGATTCTTGATGAGGTTGTAGCATGCCTTTTAAGTAAAGTCTCTGTCTTCTTTAGATATACTTCTTCTAAATCAAATTCCAAGTTATTTGCAATTTGCAACAAATAAACCAAAACATCGGCGCATTCTAAAGAAATTTTTTCTCTTAGATTGCTCATGTCATCACCTGGCTTTGGAATTTTGTGTTTTGTATATTTGGCAATGTAATCGCAAAGCTCGCCGGTTTCAGCTGAAGCTCCTAAAGCTAAAGAAACCAAATCACTGTGAAAGCCACAAAGTTCACTAATTTCTTTTTGTTTATTTTGTAAATCGTTCATTAAAAAATCCCTTAATTTGTCTTGAACTAAAATTAAAGCAATTTAGAAGCTTAAGATTGCTACTAACTATATTACTAACTCGTTCAACAAACGGTAATCAGTTAATTTTTAATGATTTCGGCCATTTGCTCTTTTGTTAGAGTGACCATTCCTGCACCGAAACTATTTTCCTTAAGCATTATATCTCCTTGAATCGAGCTTTGATTGAGCCTATCAATTATGTCTTTAAGTTTTGCATAAGTTTTATCTGAACCATTACTAGTAACTATGTACTTTGTATTGCCTCTAGACTCTTGAATTGGGCAGATAAGAATATAACCACTTTGTTTATTAGCGAAAAGTCTATCTAATAGATCTCTCATTATTTGCCTCATGTTTCTCACCGGAAGTGTCTCAACAGATTTAACTAAATTTTTAATAAATCTTGTCTCGCTCGGATTTACAAAACACAAGGCAACTTTAGTTTCCTCTTCTCCCTCTTCATTTGAAGCAATTAATGGTGCATTTTCGATTTGTGCTGTTAATTCCTCAGTCAATCCTTGTTCAAACCCATTGAAAGAGCTAGTAAACTTCTCTTTCTGCCACACACTTTGATCCATCTTTAATATTCTATCTCTGTATTCAGAGAGAAGCTCCTCATCAGAAAGTAAAGCAATATAAGCTTTGGCAAATCTATCTCCTTCCTCAAGATCGCTAACTCTTTCTTTCATTTTCTCTAAACACTCATAAGCACAAGTACGAATAAAACCATCTATGTCTTCACCTTGCTTAACCGATTGCAAACCGGCAAACTCCTTCATGCCCAATATAACAATATTTTTTATTGCTTTTTGAAAAGAATCATCAAGAGAGGTATTTGGATCTTTTATCCATTGATCTAAAAACTTTTTATGATGGAAAGTTAAATCCGTAATGGTCGCAAGCGGAAAATTCCTCAAGAACCCATCTAAAGGCTCAAGAGAAGCCTGAGGTAAATTCATACAATTCATTAAATTTACAAGTCCCAAGGCCGCAGAAGCTGATTCATTAGAGTTGTAGATAATGCTTGTAACTAAACCAGCACGGTTTGTAGCATACAATGCCCCAAGAACTTGTTCAACTATGGCCCTGCGGGAAGAAGCTGCTGTTTTACTGTGATGGTCAATATCTACATAAATTGGATGAAGAGCTGCAGAAATGTTTTGTCTTTGATGCTCTGCAAGCACATTCCTCATAAATTGCTCGTGAGCATGAATTGACTTTGGAAAGTCAGCAGCAAAAAAACTAATACCAACATTCTGAAAATTATTAAAAAGACCTGACATATTTGAATCTAAAAGATCTCCCTTTGAATCAAGACGGAGAAAACTAATATTTGAAAAATGAGTTTTAGTTTCTTCAATTAAAGCC
This sequence comes from Candidatus Caenarcanales bacterium, assembly GCA_033761855.1. Classification (GTDB taxonomy): domain Bacteria; phylum Cyanobacteriota; class Vampirovibrionia; order Caenarcaniphilales; family Caenarcanaceae; genus JANRMG01. The sequence continues at coordinate 1,396 of JANRMG010000332.1, read as the reverse complement.
AATACTTCTTTTTTAATTTGAAAAGGCACTTCCTCTTCCGGTGGTAAAACTACATAAATAGGCAAGCCGAGTTCTGCACTTTGTTTTACTGCAATTAAAGCGATTAAACCTTTCAGAGACTCAACTGCATCATTATCATCGACAGAAGTTAAAAGGAAAGGAATTCGCCTAGATGCAATAATTTCTTCAATTTCTAAAGCTACATCTCTAGAGGTTTTACCAGCAATTTCTCTTAATTCACCGTCCCTGAAAGCTTTTACAGAAATACCTTGATCGTAGATTTCAGGTTTATTTTGCTTAGCTGTTTTAGAAAGTTGTTTTAAATTACTTAAAGACCGAAAAAATGAGAATGGACTTGAAGCTCTTTGAGGTGTCGAATTAAAAGCAGATGCTACTTTCACTGATTTTTAAATTTTAAACATAAACATTAATCAACAATTCTATAGTAAATACGATTGAAGAATTTCTCATTTAAATTAATAATGACGATTTAACTAAAAAATATTGTTCATTTCGGGATACTTAAATTCTGTCTGAAACAATCATAATAATTAATAAATTGTCTATAATGAAATTCCATTAAGGCTTAACCTTAACTGGTAACAAAAAATTAATGCTGAAAAAACAGTTTTTACTTGCATCACTCTGTCTTAACGCGCTTGTCGCAAGTTCTTCTTACGCACAAGAACAACTTCAAGTACAGCAAAAAGCTTTCATTAATAAGATTGAAAATATACACTTGGCTCAAGCTAAAGGCGAATCTACTAATATCTGGAACGATTTTGATGTTGACGATCCAAACTTACAAGTTAAAAACAGTCCTGCTCAAGATGAAGAGCCAACAATCAAACAACAAGTTCAACAAAGAGCACAGCAAAAATCTCGCAGAGCACCAAATAATTTAAACCAAGCTGCAGACACTAGCGAAATCCAAAAAAATATACAAAATAGTGGACAGCCAAAACCAACAGACCCTTTTAAGCTTCTAGAAGAGCTTCAAGACCCTAATGCTCCACAACCTAAAAACAGTCTTTTAAGCGGAGAAGATGATCCTGCCGGTGGAAACTTAGAAAAAAAATTACCTTTAGATCAGCCTCTTACAGAAAGATTTGCCCAGGATATTTTGGATCCGATCGAACTTGATGTGAACGAACAAGACGTTTTAGATCTTAATATTCAAAAGGCTCTTTTAATCAGTTTAGAGTCAAATTTGCCCCAGAGAATAATTGATGAGACGGTAATCCGAGACAAATGGAGATTCTGGACAACATCTTCTGGACTTCTTCCAGATGGGTTTTACTCTTACTCGATGAATGATCAATCACTCTCTGGTGGAGTCTCTTCGGCTGGAACATCTTTATCTGCAGGTACAACCCACACAACCAGTTTAGGTGCA
>JANRMG010000331.1:0-4474 GCA_033761855.1 Candidatus Caenarcanales bacterium | reverse complement strand
AATTTAAAGCGTCTTTCCGAGCGTTCCAAGAAGTATTTTGAAGCAACCTTGGCTTATGTTTCTGCTGCCTTCAATCTTGTGCTTAGACTCTTTGGCTCTTTTGCTAATCTTTCTCTCTAGTTTAATCCGCACCATTAGTTAGTATGCGAAAAAAATTTTTTGGGTAGTTTTAGAATTTTCATAACAAAATTTAATAACAATAACAATAAAAAACAACAACACAAAAATATAGACTAAAGCACTACAACCATTTCTTGTTTCTAAATACAGTTAACAAACTTATTACAATTCCCAGCATTATCATCCAGACCATTGGAACGCCACCTTCCCATTTGAACTCTTTAATGTGTTCAAAGTTCATACCGTAATAACCCACCACCAAGGTGAGAGGCAAGATTAAAGTTGAAATAATTGTTAAAACCTTCATAATTTCATTCATGCGATTAGCGGCCTGAGAACGATAAGCATCAAAGAGAGAAGCCACTAAATCTCTGTAAGTATCAATATTCATGCTTAATCGTACAAAGTGGTCATAAACGTTGCGTAGCAAAAGTCTATTGGTTTCATCAATCAAATCGTGCTCATAATGGCTAATCCTAAAGAGCATTTCCTGCTGCGGACTTACTAATTTTCTGAGTGCATTAACTTGTTTTTTTAAAATAAAAATTTGGCTAATTAATTTTGGATTCACGGCCCGAAATAAAAGATTTTCTAAATAGTCGATCCTGTCATCAAATTCCTCCATAATTGGAATGTATGTATGAACCAAGCTATCCAAAATTTCTTCAAACAAAAAATCTATTCCTTTAGAAAAAAAGTTTTTGGAACGACAGGCTCTTTCTTTGATTTCTTCTAAACAGGAAATTGGCTTGCGGTGCACTGTTACCAAATAGTTTTTACCAAGATAAAGATTGAGCTCGTCAGTTAAATAAAGAAGTTTTGAGTAAGCATTATCATTTGGCTTAACTTCTGAATCAAGATCTTTGGCAGTTGAAGGTGTTTTTTGTTGACCATTTTTTGACAAAGCGAAAGTTACAAAAAACAGATAATCCTCGTAATCTTCAATCTTGGGATAATGCTCTGAATCACAGCATTCAACAATGGTGTTTTGCTCAAAATTAAAACAACTTACTAAAAATTGAAACTCCTCTTCACTGGGAGAGTCGCAATCAAGCCAATACAATTCGGACTTATCGAAATTCTTGATAAAATCCTCGAATTCAGAGACTTGTAATTGTATTGAATTTTTATCTTTGGTAAAGACTCTGATCAAAACTATTTTTTATTGGTAAGTAAATTAAACACTTTCGACACCAGCCACACACCAAGTACAGCTCCGGCCACATATGGAAGTGGATTTGAAGGTGTTGGCCCTGGAGGTGCAGGAATTCTTTTGCGCTCTGCTTCACTTTTGGCTCTACGCCTTAAAAGTTCCAATCTTAGACTTTCTTCTCCCCTTTGCATAGACCAAGCATGATTAGCAGAGAAAACTGGTTTTAAAATAAAAGATAAATAGCGAATAAAAGCTTTGTCGGCTCTAACTCTCCAATCGAAGAGAACATCAACGAATTGTCCGTTCTGTTTAAGTTGCCAAACTCCCGTTCCATTCAAATCACCCCAAGATTCGATCAAGAATCTAAAGGGTTTGTTAGTTTCGACTACACGAAACTTCCAGTTCAAAATATAAGGAAGCCAACCTTTGGTCTTCAGGCTTACAATTTTGCCCAAGCCTTTTTGGTCTTGCTTTTCCTCTCCCGGGTCTAGAACCTTAACATCCAAATAAACCGAAGGCCACCATTTGGTTAAAGCTTTATCTTCGAAGAGTATCTCGTAGACTTCTTGAACTGTACCTTTTACTCGCCAATTAGAAACAAAATGGTAAGAATTAGACCATTCGCTAATGGTTTTTTGTAGAGATGCTCTCTTGTTGTCGTCCAAAAGCCACATACAGGCATAAACAAGACCGGAAGCTATTCTCTTTGCAGGTAAAGTCATGACAGACATTCCAAAGTTAGTATTATTTTTAGTTTAACTTTTATATTCCTCATTAAGATTATTTGTAAAGTTTTATTTCAGACTCTTAAAGTTAATTTGCAATTTGTTGCTATAAAAAAAGAGGGCTGCAAGCGCAAAGTCTTTTCAACCCTCATAATCAGCTTTTAGAATTTAAGTTTAGATTACTTTTCATTCATCTTTTCTTGTTTTTTCTCTTGCCATTTAGCTTTTTGCTCGGCTTTTATTTGCTGAAATTTTGTTTTTTGATCTGCATTAAGCACAGCTTCAATGTCTCTATTCATCTCTTCTTTGTGCTTTTCCTTAATAGACATTACTTTAGTTTTTTGTTCTGGAGTTAGGTTTAGCTCTTTCCACTTGCTTTCATCATAATCAGCAAAAACTGGCAACATAGCCATGGAAGCTATTCCTAAGCCCATAAGATAATTTTTCATAATTCACCTAAAATTGTTTGGGTCATAAATATTTATAGTCGCCAATCGTGAAGTTTGTTTTAAAGACTTTGGTTAGCTGTTTGTAAGCCAGTGTTAGAAGTCACCCGCTAACGTTTTTGACAAGGGGGATTTTTAAATATTTTTAGCTTCTCCTGTCAAGGAGGCGGGGGAGACAATTTCTCATTTCTGCAAAAATAAAACAAAAACTGAACCAAAAACACTTAACTTATAATCCTTCTCTTGATTCCAAGTACTTGAACCATTATTGAGTAAACCGATCGAATTAAGTTTTATTAGTGATCTTTCGCACATCCACGGTTTTCTCTCAAGAAATTGCAAACCCGATTGTCCTCTAATTGCTGATTCAAGGTGGAAAGTTACTGAGTCTATTTTGTACAAATCATATAAAGTGTTCAAGATCAATATTTCCGTATGACTTAAATCTTTAAGTATTTCTATAAAAGATGCCTTTTCATCGTACTCTTCAACATTTTTTGGAGGATTTTCAAGAATTCCAACAAAAACATCTTGAAAAACTTTTCGTTTTTCTTCTATGAGTTCTTCTTCAATTGATTTTATTGTCTTTTGCAAAAGGCTCCCAATCCAGGGTTTCTGATAATCCTGAATTTGAGCAAGTTTTTCTTCAAGTTGATCAACCGTTTTCAATTTATCCAATATATGATTTAGAGCAGTTTTTACTCTTTTCAGCTTCTCATCAGTGCTATATGCTTGCAAAGTTGAACTTAAGAAAGTACCAACAAATGGAATTCCATAAGAAGAACAAAGAGTTTCAATTGCTAAAAACAGTGCTGTTCCTCCAGCATTTTTAAAAGCAGAATCAACAATTTGAATTTCTTTTTCTTCATTCATAACTTCACAGCCCCTTATGGCCCTCTATCAACTGCTCAACCACAGAAGGCTCAGAAAGAGTCGTTAGATTGCCCAAATCTTCGTATTCACCAACAGCAATCTTCCGCAAGATTCTTCGCATTACTTTTCCAGAGCGAGTCTTGGGTAAAGCCGAGGTTACTTGGAATTTTTCCGGCAAAGCAAAAGCTCCAATATCCGAGCGAACCTGTTGACGAAGAGCTCCTGCAAGTTCGGTAGCATTCATTCTTTCGGCTTCTTTGCTTGGAACTACAAAAGCAAAAATACTGCTTCCTTTGATTAAATGCGGAATCCCAACGACAGCCGCTTCCGATACAAGAGAGTTGGAAGCCAAAGAACTTTCTATTTCGGCTGTTCCCAAGCGGTGACCAGAAACATTGATTACATCGTCCACCCGACCGCTTATCCAATAGAAACCATCTTTGTCCCTGTGGCAACCGTCTCCAGTAAAGTAATGCCCGGGATACTGACTAAAATAAGTTTCGGTATAACGTCGATGGTCGCCATAGATTGAGCGCGCAATACCCGGCCAAGGTCTATCTATGCACAAATTACCGCTTACGTTATTGCCTTTTAGTTCTTTGCCGTCTTCATCCACAATAATTGGGTTAACACCAAAGAAGGGTAAGGTCGCCGAACCGGGCTTTAAATCTGTAATTCCCGGCAAAGGAGAAATTAGAATTCCACCAGTCTCAGTCTGCCACCAAGTGTCTACCACCGGACACTGCTTTTTACCAACCACCTCATAGAGCCACATCCAAGCTTCGGGGTTAATAGGCTCCCCGACAGAGCCAATCACTTTGAGAGAAGACAAATCATACTTTTTCGGATATTCGTCTCCCTCTCGGGCTATGGCTCGCACCGCTGTTGGTGCTGTGTAAAAAATATTTGCCTTATGTTTTTGGATTACATCCCAATAGCGCCCCGCATCGGGATAAAGGGGAGTAGATTCAAAAAGAATAGTTGTGGCTCCAGCTGCTAATGGGCCATAAACCACATAACTGTGTCCGGTAATCCAGCCAATGTCTGCGGCACAAAAATGCACGTCGCCGGGCTGATAATTAAAGATGTATTTAAATGTCATCAACGATTGGAGAAGGTAACCAGCGTGAGTATGCAAAACCCCTTTTGGTTTTCCG
>JANRMG010000330.1:0-6198 GCA_033761855.1 Candidatus Caenarcanales bacterium | reverse complement strand
AATGTACAGTTGTCATCAACCCTTCTTCGATACCAATACCTTCTTTGAGGAGAACGTGGACGAGAGGGGCTAAGCAGTTGGTGGTGCAAGAAGCATTAGAAATAATATTGTGTTTGGCTGGATCATATTTGTCTGAGTTTACGCCCATTACGATGGTAATGTCTTCATTCTTTGCTGGAGCTGAGATTATTACTTTTTTAGCACCTGCTTGAATATGTCCTTTAGCTTTTTCTGCTTCTGTAAAAAGTCCGGTTGCTTCAATTACTATGTCAACTCCAAGATCCTTCCAAGGAAGCGCGGCTGGACCTTCTTTAACAGCTAAGCATTTAATTTCAATTCCATTTACAACCAGCAAATCATCTTCAGCTACCGAAGGTGATGACTTTTTGCTCTCAACAGTGCCTTTGAAGCGTCCTTGCGTTGAATCGTATTTTACTAAATAAGCCAAATTGTCGGCTGGCACTAAATCGTTGACTGCGACAACATCAATTTCTTTGCCTAGAAGGCCTTGGTCACAAATTGCTCTAAAAACTAAACGACCAATTCTACCGAATCCATTAATTCCTACTTTTACTTTTTTCGCAGCCATGTTTAATTACCTCAAGATTATTCGCAACTATTTGCCCAGCTTTTAGTTACTCATTACGGGCACTAAGAGAATATCACAAAAATAAATTAACGATTATTTGGGAAAGAAAAATTTAAACCAGAGCATTTTTATCTAAAAAATGAAAAAACTTTTCACCAATAATTATTTTCACTTTGTATTATTTTGCATTTTCTTGCTTGCTGGCTGCAAAGACCCAAAGCTTAATATTGCTTCGCAAAACAAAATTCAACCCGCTGCGAATACAAATGAAAAATTGCCGACACCCGAAGGTCGCTGGATAGAAGGAAAAGAAAACATTGTTTACATTCCTTCTATCAAAAATCCTAGAGAAAAATTTCCGGTAGTTATTGTTTTTTCACCTGATGGAAATGCCAGAGCTACCCTTGAATACTGGAAAAGTTTGGCTGATGAAAAAAAATATATTTTAATTGGTTCCAAAATTTACCAAAATGGCAACTATACTGATGAACAGATGCTAGCTAAGATTAGCAAAAATCACTCAATGGTTTTTAATTCTTTAAAAGCTCTACCAATTCAACCCCAAAAGATTATTCTAGCTGGTCTTTCGGGGGGCGGTTCTTTTTCGCATGCCTTAAACATTAATCGTCCGGGCTCATACAATACACTAATTGTAAATTGTGGCAGAATTTGGGAACCTGATTACGAAAAAGCTGAAAAGAATTTTCAACGTTTAAAAAATATTTATTCAAATCGTCAAAACAAAATTGTCTTTCTTGCAAGCCCAACGGATTTTAGATATGAAGAAATGAAAAGAGACAATCAATTAATGCAAAAGCTTGGCTGGAAGACTTACTGGATAGAGTTTGAAGGTGGACACCGAATGGCTCCTATGGAAAAGTACGGAGAAGCGCTTGGGGTGATTTGAGGGAGGATTAGAACTACGGAGAGAGACGGATTCGAACCCTCGATACGGTAAACCGTATACAGCATTTCCAATGCTGCGCCTTCAACCACTCGGCCATCTCTCCAAAAAGCAAAAACTGTTTGGAAACAGAAAAAAATATTTTAGCCTAAATTTGCCTAAAATCCATTTTTAAGTTTGAATTTAAATTATTTTTGTAGCTATCAATCCTAGTCGTTTTTGCTTAGGCTCTTTTGATGATAATCTTTGATAAAGATAAATTTTTAATATAAATTCAGGTCTCAAGATGTTAGAGAACTTAATTCTTGCCCAAACAGTAGATTTAATAGATGATCCAGTAATTGCTTCCGATGAGCGTGGAAGAGTAGTTTTTACAAATACAGCACATGCCAAAATCTCTGGCTGGAGCGAACAAGAGCTTAAGGGACGCAATAAAAGACTTTTGTACGAAATCCCGGATGAAGAAGCCTCTAAAAAAACCGGTCGTGAATCGACTGAAGCAGTGCTCTACCGCAAAGACGGTACAAAATTAACCCTTTCAGCCACTTGCTCTCCTCTTCAATTACCTGAACTGGTAGATGAAGAAATAGGGCAAATAGTTATTTTTCACCTTCCCAAGTTTGGAGACGAAGACCAGCCTAAAACCTCAGATGACTTTGTTAGCACTGTAAGCCATGAGCTAAGGACGCCATTAACGAGTATAAAAGGTTTTGCTGAAACTCTCATCCAATCGGCAGATAAAATTAAACCAGAAGATAGAATTAGGTTCCTAAAAATTATAAAAGACCAAGCCGACCACTTAACTCGCCTGGTTGAAGATTTACTCTTTGTGTCGCGTTTGGATAACCATAAAATTCATTTGATTGTGCGCGAGATCGAGCTCAAGCGAAGCATAGACAAAGTTTGTGAAGCATTGTCAACACAAGCTGGAAGTAGAATTTTTATCTATGATTTTGATAAAGCTCTTCCTCCTGTAATGGCTGATTCAGACAGAGTTGAGCAAATTCTTAGTAACTTGGTTAGTAATGCCATCAAATACTCACCCGAAAATACAAATATCACCATTAGAGTGAAAGCCAATGAAGATAAAACAAAGGCCATAATTTCAATTGTTGATCAAGGCGTTGGAATCACCGAAGATGACCAACAAATAATTTTTAATCGCTTCAGTCGCTTGGATAATCCTCTCACCCGGAAGACAAAGGGTACAGGGCTTGGGCTTTATATTACTAAATCCCTTGTCCAGTCAATGAATGGAGACATTTATTTGGAGAAGAGTAATCCTAAAGAAACCATTTTTTCTTTTACCTTGCCTCTGGTTAAGGAGAAAAATATATGAAAGGAGAAGCTCTCACCCCAACCCTCTCACACAAGGTGAGTTTTCTTGCTCCTTTCCCCTTTAGGGGGAAGGTTGGGATGGGGGGTTCTTTATAAACCATGAAAAGCTTAATTAGCACCAAAAACTTAGATAAAAAATCTACCGAAAAAATCTTAAAACAAGCTCAAGAATTAGCTTCTGGAAAAGAGATCCTTGCTAATGGCAAACCAACTGTTGCTAGCCTTTTTTACGAAGCCAGTACTCGTACAAGAGCCAGCTTCGAAATTGCAGCTCAAAAGATTGGAGCTAATGTAATTAATCTTGATCCTAAGCTTTCATCGGTTAATAAAGGTGAATCACTCGATGATACGGCCAAAACTTTGGCAAATCTGGGAGTAAATATTGTTGTTGTTCGTCATCCTTCTTCGGGGGCGGCTTTAAGACTTGCCAAATGTTTAATGCATACCCAAATTGGTGTTATAAACGCTGGCGACGGAATGAACGAGCATCCAACACAAGCACTATTGGATTTACTTAGCATAAAGCAAGAATATGGAGATGTTGAAAACAAAAAAATTGCCATCGTTGGAGATTGCCTTCACAGTCGCGTAGCCAAATCCAATATTTATTTACTTAAAACTTTTGGAGCCGAAATTACTTTGCTTGGCCCTCCCCCACTGGTTCCGGAGGCTTTTTCTTCTATGGGTGTAAAAGTTGAGCATGATTTTAAAAAATTATCTGCAATGAATCTTGACTTATTAATGATTCTGCGTTTGCAAAAAGAAAGACAGTTCTCGGGCTTGATTCCAAGTACTAGAGAATATAGACGATATTATGGGCTCGATGAGAATTTTTTCATAAACTTGCCAAAGCAACGTAAAATAAGGATTTTACACCCAGGTCCTGTAAATAGAGGCATTGAAATAAGTGAAGACCTAGTAGATAATGAAACTGTATCGCTAATTCACAAACAAGTTTCTAATGGGCTTTACGTTCGGATGGCTGTTTTGTTGGAGATTTTGGGGAATAATAAATAAAATTCTCTTCAAAGTAAAGAATTAGCGCCAAGTTTTTTTGTATATCCTTTATTTGGTTCGAATCAATGTCAGATAATAACAACAATCAAAACTCATCAGATATGGATTTCGGTGAAGATTTAAATAACGCTAATAACGGAAAAAAATGGTCAGAAAACCTATTTGAAAAGGAAGACAATCCATTTTCTAAAACAGATTCTAATCAAACTACTTATAACTTTAGTAACGAAAAAATTGATGCAAACCGCAAGCAGAACAAAAGTCTCGCAGGTGTACTTTTAGTACTGCTTATTGGCATAGGAGCCATGATTGCAGCTGTTATTGGATTAATGAATAAAGATTTATTCAAAGGCAAACAAACCCCAACAGAAGCTCCGATTTCCGCTGAGCAAACCCAAAATACTCAAAACCAAAGCAAAACAAAGGACTTATCGAAGAAAGAGTCTGATACTCTTTCTTCTGATTCCCAATCTAATGCCAAGGCTAAGCTCTCAGCGGGCAAATACTGCAAACTTAGAGATGCTCAAAAATACATAACTCAATCCGTTTCAGACCTTGATAAGGTTCTTTCACTACTGGAAGGTAAGATCAAAATCGCGAACTCAGGTACAAACTCTTTAGATGACAATAAAATTGCTTTTTATAAATCTAAACTTGAAGAAGTTTCCAGGGCAGAAGCTGAAATCAGAGATTTTTCGGAGCCACATTTAGATAAAGATTTATCTGTTTCATACAAGCCGGTAAATAGTCCTTGTAAAGTCGCAGATGGACCTAAATATTTATACAGTTGGTTGGAAGAAATTAAGACCAGGATGGATGCCTTGAATGGCGATTTAGAAAATGTTTATGCTTCACCAGATGCTGAAGAGTTGGCTTCAATGACTGAAGAAGAGGAAGCTAACGAGCAAAATAAAAGTCCTCAAAATCTAAAAATAAGCAAAACTGCAAATCAACAAACAGATAAGTCAAAGGTCGCCCCAGTTAAACTAGTTGTAAATTCTCCTATTCAATCTGAAACGAAATTTTCAGCAAAATCTCCAGAAAAACCCAAAGAGAGGCCAAAAGCTCTGAAAGCTTTATCAGAATTAAATTCTAAGAAGTCAAATGCATCTATAAATAATACGGCTTCAAAAGACTCTTCTAAAGGTGAGCCAAAGAAAGTTCTGACAAAAGAAAAAAATACTGCAAAAACTACACAAGCTGGTGCGAATGGAAATCCAAAGGCGGTAAAGCCAATACAAAGTAATAAAGTTATTGCAAACTCCTCCCCTTCGTCGGTTACACCAAAGTCAAATCTGGTGTTAAACGAATCAGTCAATAACGGTTCACAGAATCAATCCAATGTTGCTTTAAGTCAACAGCCTTCCTCTCTCCGCTATGAGATTTACAGCGGCAAAACTAAGCAACAAGGTCTTACAAATGGTCAAAAGCAAACGGTTAAAAAGCCACATTCCCCAAGACCAATTAGAAGATGTGATTCTTATGCGGCTCCCAGAAGCTATAGCCGCGAATACTATTATGATGATTACGAGTACGAGTGTGAAGCTCCTGATTACTACTATTATCAAGACAGTGCTTCCTACTGCGATTAAGCTTAAAGTTAAGTTGGCTAAACTAATTTATTAACTAATGGTGCGGGTTTTTAAAAGACTAAGAAACAAATGATAGCAAGAGATCCAAGAATAAAGAAAAGCTTAATTTCTGAGAAATTTTTTTAAGGGAGGTTACAAGGGGCTTACCGCCAGCCCCTTGCATCCCCGCTCCCGGGTCGCGACGACCCGAACCCTCTATTTTTTTGGAGGTGCACCCGGCCAATGCGCCTTCCAGAATCAGGATTCTTAACGGCGCATTTCGTTGATTTTAGACACTTTTTCATTATGTCAAACACGCACCATTAGTTATTAAAAAAATCTTTTCTTTTTTTTATAAGGTGATTGAAAACCTTGAGGTTTTTTTTTAGCCTCTTCAATTTTTTCTGGCTGCTGTTTTATCAAAATTTCTTTTTGTATAGCCGTTTCTGGAGCTTGCGTTGCAGTTATTAAAGATTCATTTGACTTTATTGAAGCTTTTTCTTTCCTTTTAATTTGTTCAATTTCATTTCTTAGTTCTTTTGCCAAATCTCGATCGGTTGAATCTAGCTCACTGGCTATGTTTTGAGCATTGTCGAACATTTTTGCTTTTGCATAAAAAACAGCCAGCTTAAATTTAGTTTGTAAATCATCTGGATTGTTTTTGAGCTCGGAGTTTAGCTCTACAATTTGTTTAAAATAATAATCTTCATCAGTCGAAGGCTTAACTGTGTCTGAGAGATTAATCTCATCAGTTTGTACTTGTTGTACCTGGGGTTTAT
>JANRMG010000329.1:0-14918 GCA_033761855.1 Candidatus Caenarcanales bacterium | reverse complement strand
TATTTAAGAAAATAAAATGGAATGAAAATTACTCTGAAGATGCAGAATTTAAAAACATAAGTAGTGAATCATTTTTTTTGGAAGAGAAAAATGAGGATTTAACTTCAATATTGGATTTAAATTTAAAAAAAGCTGAAGATGAGATTATTAGTTTTTTTGAGTTGCCTTGTAAACTTGATTTTAATCTTCCTTCTACCTTATTTGCTTCTCGGATTAGCCATAATTTCCCTCCTCATAGAGATAGTATTTTAAACAATGAAGTTAGTTTCAATAAAGTAATAGTTGGAACTTATACAGCAGAGTTTAATAAAAATAAATTTAAAGGCGGTAATATCCGAATTTGGGATTATTACGAAGAGTTTGGAAAAATTTCTGATCTTTTTCCAAACTCTTTTATAGAGATAGAACAGATTGAAAATAGACTAATACTATACGATATTGCCAAGTTGCATCAAATGATACAAATCACTCCTTTAAATAAGGTTAATAAAGATGACTATGTTTTTTATTTTTTAAGAAGACTAAGTTTCACTTGAAAATTATAAAGCTGCTACTTGAGTCAAGCCCTTGTTATAAATTTTTCTTTCGAAAAGACCTCCGTTTTTTTTCATACCTTGATACAAATTAAATAGAGAAGCGCTATTGAAAAGAAAAAGACTGCTAGCAAACTGGAAAGTTAGATCCATCGTAGAAAGTCCTGGAATTTGACCAACAACTGCTGATATTAAAGATAAGCCGCCGCCAATGCCTTGAGACCACATTGAGGCAGGGCCAGAATTGATTTGGAAGAAAGGATCAAAAGCAATCATTAATCCAGACCATCCAGAAAGAAATCTACTAATAGTCACAAGCGAATTAGAAGTATTTAAAGAAACTTTTCCAAGAGGGTTCGCTCGATCTTGTTGAAAATCTTCAAGTTCAGTATTTAAATCATAAGGAGAATTTCTATTGAAGACATTTATTCCAAGCTGAGCTAAAGCAATTAAGGCAAATATTGGTATAGAAAATCTTATACCAGCATTTCCTAAATTTAATAAGCTAGTAGTTGGACCTTTCGATAGTCTAATAGACCAGCTCCTTATTACCTTCCAAGCAGGGTTTTGAATACTTTCTGTTTCTCTTTTTACAACATCTTCTATGCGAACTTTGTTTCCTAATGCTTTTGTCGGATCAACAAAATCCTCAAAGCATTCGCGAACAATTCCAGATGGACATCCTACAAATTCTTGCCAAAGTCTTTTTTTCCATTCTTTCCAATAAGATTCTGTAGTGTGTATTTCGTCATTGCCTTTAAACCCTTTTAATAAATCTTTTATTGTATTTCCTGAAGGTATTCTTCCGGTATATTTGCCAGCTTTGCCTTCAGGCATTTCACCAAATCTGCAAGAACCCGCAATTTCTGGTAAATAATACAAAAAACTAAAACACATTAACCAGTTATAAATGACTCTTCCCATAAATCCCATTTTTGAATGTAATTCAGATGTTTTGTGTTTTAAGGAATTTAATTTACTCTCTAACTGACTAATTTGATAAAGAATTTGAGTTCTTTCTGCCTCACTGAGTTTATAAGAATTAGAACTTAAAAGTTCTTTTTGAACTTTAATCTCTTGCTTGATCTTTCTTATCTCTTGAGTATTGTCAATCATTTGCCAATCCTCGTGCCAAGCAAAAAGATTGTAAATTGATAAAGCCCCATAAGTAATATTTCTTGATGGGGAAATTCTTAAAAGTGAAATTAGAAAATTTGAAATAGTTATAATTTCAAAGAGTGGTTGATAGGCTTTACCACAAATTTCTAAAAACTTATTCCAAAAGGAGTCCGAAGGAGGCATTTTGCTGTCCGGATCTTTTAAAAAATTTGCACAAAGCAACGTTCCAATTGACGGAATGCTCAAAGTTAGATTTATCAGAGCTGTCCATAAATGTGGATTTGGGATCTTTCTTTCTTCAGCCGGAGTCTTAGCAAGAATAAAAAGATTTCTAAAAAAGTTAATAGGTCCTTCTTTAGAAATATTTTTATCTGTAGTTTTAGCTGTTTGAACAGGCTTAACTACTTCTTTTGTCGCTATTTTGGTTGAGTTTAGAGTTACCTTCATGCTTTATAGCTGATTCTAAAAAATAAAGTTTTATAAATTAAACAAACTAAATATCTCTCAAAAATTTATTTTTTCGACCGAATTATTAAAGATAAATTATTGAAAGCATTAAAAACAAATTAAATATTAAATAGGAATTTAAGCCTAAAATTTCATAAAAAAATCAAAATCTCCAGTTGCTAAGGTAAGTAAGAATAAAATTATACTTATATTACATATTAATCATAATACATTTCTTTATCTTTTTATAAGCATTTGACAATCTTACCTTAATAAACTAATTTTAATTTTTGCTTTCAATCTGTCAAGCACAAATATAAAGAAACCTTTGAGCTTTTATTAATCAAATATTACATTTTGTGAGAACAGTTTAATTTAGATCTAATCTTTAGACATGACTAATACAGGTAAATATTAAAAACTAATATTTAGAAAAATGATTTCTTCCATTCAAAAGGTGCCACAATCAAATTTTCGTTCTTTGCCTTTAGGCACTTCGCAAAAATTAAAGAGCTCAACCAGCTCTTCAATTTTTAGGGATGGCAGTACAACGCATCCTGAGCTTATTTCTAAAGAGACACATACTCAAGCCAACGGCAAAGGCCAGTTAAATTTTTCAGGTTGGTTTGCAATTCTTAAATCTTTACTGGGAATTACTAATTCAGAAATTAGAGTAGCAGGAGCAGTGTAAATTTAAGGAAAATCTTTGTGTTTTATATATTTTTTCTTAATATTTGGCTGGCGAGTTATTTAAACTAATTTAAATTCTTAAATAATTAAGGGATTGTTGATTTGTAAATATGTTTATTTCAAAAAATAAATACTAGAAATTAAGGATTTTCAGGGAGTTTTTCAATTTCACTTATGACTTTCTTGTTCATATTTTCTTAATTATTCTATGTAAATTCTTAATATTTGTCTCAATTATTTAATATTCTGAGATTCGATTGTCCTAAATCCTAAAATTTGCCAAATCCAATTAATCAATTGTTACGTTTCCTAAGAATTGCAAAATTGAGATCTAACATTTACGTTATCTAACTCAAACCCTCTAAAAGAGGTGGCGAAATGTTACCAGTCAGTTTAATAAAAGAAGCAAATCGAGAATTAGGGGCACATCACGCTAGAGTTGTATATAGTAATCGTCAAACAGCTGCGAATACGAAACCACAATCACTAGCAACCCCTAGAAGACTTGAATCTTCTCAGTTGACAGCAAAGAATTATGCTAAAGAATTGAATTCATTCAGATCATCTTCTCAATTAGTTGGATGCTGCCGCTAAATTTAAAACTAATTAATTCTTAAAACCACTAATAATTCCTAAAACTTTACCTGAAGAATTACCATCACCAAAAGCGCTGCTTGCTTTAGCCATTTTCTTATAAGCAGCTAAATCACTCAAGAGTTCACGAGTTTTTAAATAAACGACATCTTCTTCGGTGCCAATTAGTTCTGCAACGCCAGCATTAACTGCCTCCGGACGTTCGGTGGTTTTGCGTAATACAAGAGTGGGCTTACCCAAAAAACAGCCCTCTTCTTGCAGTCCACCAGAATCGGTAACAAGAATATAGGATTTCATCATTAACCAAGAAAAGCTTACGTAATCAACTGGTTCAATTAACAGAACATTTTTTTTGCCTTTTAAATATGGCTCAACAGCCTTTCTTACGGAAGGGTTGGGATGGATAGGAAAAATAATTAAAGAGTCTGCAAATTCATCTGCAATTCTTGCAAGCGCTTTGGCAACGTTGGAATGCTCTTCCCCAAGATTTTCCCGGCGGTGCATGGTAACCAGAATGAGTTTTTTATTTTCTAAATCAATCTCTGGAAGAGTTAAGTGCTTTCTTAAGTTTTTAAGATCTTCTTTTTCAAGTTTATTTAACCTTTCAATAGTGTTCTTTAGAGAGTCTATGACGGTATTGCCAACGATATGAATGTTTTCTGCAAAGCCTTCGCGTTTTAAATTATTGGCGGCGAGCTCAGTGGGAGGCAAGTGAATGGTTGTTAATTGACTGATTTGTCTTCGTAGCATTTCCTCCGGAAAGGGATTGTAAACATCATCGGTTCTTAAGCCAGCTTCCAAGTGAATTACAGGAATCTTTTGCAAAAAGGCAGACATGGCTCCAGCAAAGGCGCTTGCTGTGTCTCCTTGCACAACCACAAAATCGCTGTTCTTTAGAGGTTCTTCGGTGGCGTTTAATATACTTGCAATCACTTGTCCGGGAGACTGATTTGCTTGCATTACATCCAAATTAAAATCTACTTTTATGTCAAACCATTCATAAAGATTATTTATAAGCTCTTTGTGTTGGCCTGTAGAGACGACACGAACATCAAAAGAATTCTTTGCAGCATTGATTAAAGGAGCTAATTTTATAAGCTCTGGGCGAGTACCAAATATAAATGTGATTAATTTTTTCATATAAATTTTTTGAGAATAATCTTTATTTTTAGATTACCTAAAAATTTTAGTTTACTAAGTTTGTAATTTTAGTTCTAGAAAGCGCAAAAGAGCCAATTAAAGATTTAATAGATTTTCTAAGCCATAAATTAAACCTTTGTGCTTGCCAATCTCTTTAACGGCAATGGCAACTCCGGGCATAAAGGCGGTTCTGTCGATGGTATCGTGGCGTAAAGTTAAAGTTTGACCAATTCCACCAAAGATTATTTCTTCATGTGCAACTAGTCCGGGAAGCCTAATACTATGTACATTAATGCCCTTAAGCTTGTCTCCTCTGGCTTTTTCGTTGGGGCTTAATTCTTTGTGATTAAAATCTCTAACTTTGGCAAGTTCGTTAACGGTTTTAATGGCTGTTCCTGAGGGAGCGTCCACTTTTTTGTCGTGATGCATTTCAATCACCTCAACGTGTTCAAAATACTTTGCCACTAGTTTGGCGGCTTCAATCATCAAAACGGCTCCCAAAGCAAAGTTGGGAGCAACCAAAACGGCAGTTCCAGCAAACTTTGCTTTTTTATCCAATTCATCAATTTCATCGGCACTCATACCGGTAGCCCCAAGCACTGAGTGAACCCCGCAACTAATAGCTAAAACAGCGTTTGAGTAGACAGCACTAGGAATTGTAAAATCCACCATTACATGAGGTCTTGAACGGTGCATAGCGTCTTTGAGGTTTTCGGTGAGTAAAACACCAGCTTTTTCTTTTCCGACAATTGTTCCAATATCTTTTCCAATAAGTTCCGAATCCTTGCGACCAACGGCTCCAACCAGTTGTAAATCTTTATCATCCAAAATTGTTCTTATGGTTTCTTGTCCCATTCTTCCGGCGGCGCCGGCCACTAAAACCTTAGTTCTCATATAAAACGTATTAATCCTTCTTTAGCTTGCCTCAGTAATAATTAGAACAATTATCTTACTGTAAGCAATAAATTTGTTGACGAAGTCAAATAAAACCCGCTTAACAGGCCAATTTTTATAGTTTTCATTAACAAAAATTAAGAAGATGCTAAGGGAAGATTTTGTTTCGGTCAAGAAGGGCCTTTTTAAAGCACTATAAGAGTTTTATATAGCAGAATATAAATCATGCAATAAGTTATAGAATGTATCTTAAATAAGGAGGATACGGCTATGTTGATAGCAAGAAAACTTTTTGATAGTTTCATTGACTCTATCCCTTCCGACAGGAAAAATGAAATCTACGACTTAGCGGTTATAGATGTTGAAGAAGCAATGTCATTAATGGCTAACCTTTACGAAAGAGCTTTTGGTGATTATCCAACCGGTTTGGTAGCATCATTTATCTTTCAGCACCTTAAAGACAAGGTGTTTCAAAAAACTCACAAGACCGCTGCATAAAAGAATTTTAAGAAAAAAGTTCGTTGCCTATACTGTTAAAGTTTTTTTAGGCTCGCCAGACTTCGACTAATATAAAAGTCTTTGGCGAGCTTTTTTATTGTTTGTGATGGGGAGTAATCCCCCCCACACCCACCATTAAAAGCTAAAGAAGGCATGTGTGGCGCCCCCTTTATTAAAGGGGGCCGAGAATTCATCAGTAATTTCACAGATTGGTTTCGTTCGAGGGGGGATTACTCGCCCCACTTCCAAATAACACTTCCCCAGGTGAGACCAGCCCCAAAGCCAACAAAGGCAACAATATTATTCTCTTTAAATTTATGGAAATTCTCATCCAAAGCCAAAGGAATGCTGGCGGCTGAGGTGTTTCCGTATTTTGCAATATTGGAGATGCATTTCTCTTTGGGCCAATGGAGCCTTTCGGCGACAGAGTCCAAAATTCTTTGATTGGCTTGATGGCAAATTAAATAATCAATATTGTCAACCGTAAGATTTGCTTTTCCGGCCGATTCAGCGAGAGTTTCTGGGATTGTTTTAACGGCAAAATGGTAGATTTTTTTACCGTTCATGTGTACGGTTTCTACTTGTTTTTGGCTTGAAGCCTGAGGATAGGCCATCCCGACGGTTTTTAAATACAAATCGCAAGCCCCTCTTCCATCCGAGTGAATCGAATGAGCCAACAATTGGTTTTTTTCAGTAGAGGTTCTCTCCAGGAGGACAGCACCAGCTCCATCACCGAAGAGGATTGATGTTGCTCTGTCCGACCAGTCAAGAAATCTGGAATGAATGTCTACTCCGACTAACAAAACTTTGGAATAAGTCCCCAGTTGAAGGAACTGCGAAGCAGTAACCAGGCCATAAACAAAGCCTGTGCAAGCTGCGCTCAAATCGAAGGCAACGGCTTTGGTTGCGCCTAAAGCATGTTGTAATCTGCAAGCTGTCGATGGATAGAGGTAATCCGGGGTGGAGGTGCAAACAATAATTAAATCTATTTCTGAAGCGGGTGTTTGTCCTAGGGCTTTTTGAGCAGCTTTTACGGATAAGTCTAAGGTCTCAGTGTTTTCTTCAGTGAATTCACAAACTCTTCTTTCGCCAATTCCAGTTCGGGTTTTAATCCATTCGTCGTTGGTGTCGATCAGTTTTTCGAGGTCAAAATTAGAGACTACTTTGCTTGGAGTGGCGCTTCCAACGCCAGTTAATTTAACTCCAAAAGGCTTTTGTGACATGAGAAAACAATTTTAAGAAACCTCTTAGAGTTTAAAGCAGACTGGAAATTTCATCAATTTAAAATGTTTTATCCGCCAGAATTTTGGTAGAAATTTGCTCTTTTGGTTAGTTTTATTATCTTGGCGGAGTCCAGCCGTAATCTTGAAGTACATTTTTAATTTGGTCATTAAAAAAATCTTTTCTGCCAACAAATGGGTCATTTTGTCCCTCAAAGGCTATTGCAGAAGCAAGATTTTCGGCTACTTTTTTTGCTTTTTCTTGGCCTTTAACTAAAAGTATTACGCTT
Organism: Candidatus Caenarcanales bacterium; assembly: GCA_033761855.1. Classification (GTDB taxonomy): domain Bacteria; phylum Cyanobacteriota; class Vampirovibrionia; order Caenarcaniphilales; family Caenarcanaceae; genus JANRMG01. The sequence goes on along the minus strand of JANRMG010000329.1, from coordinate 7,493 downwards.
CTGCGTCCGTGTCTTGGGTCGGGCTTTTTGTCATCAAGTACTTTTTGATCTAGCCTAACAAAAAAGTAATTTTGCTTGTTAGTTCGAAAAATTCTGTAACCAACTACTCCTTCTGTAATTCCATTATCACTAAAACCTTCTATGTCTAATTCATGAATATCAGAAAGAGGCTTATTAGTCTTATGAACAACCCCTTTGCCAGTTGCATAAACTAAAGGATCTTTATCCTCGATTGTACCATCGGCTGCCATGCCCGCTCCTGGCGATGTTCTTCCGTGATTGAACCAGCAATAAATCACCTCAATGTCTTGACTAGGCCTGAGTGGAAGTTCTTTTGGTATTTGAACGGGTTGATTGGATTGTGCAATAAGCTCTTTAATTAAATGGTTGTTATTTGTTGGATTCACTCTTGGTGGTTCAGCAGGTGGTGTATAAGGTTTAATTGTTTCCTCGATAAAATTAGTTCTAAATAGTCTTCCCAATTCACTAAGTTCAGAAGCCGTTATAAAACCTTTCATTGTAGTCCCAGCATTATTACTATCAAATGCCGCTTTAGCTGCTTTTTCTGACAGGTCAACCAGTCTAGAATATACAGCTTGATCTTTGACACGTTGATAATATCTATCTAGTCGTAAAGTACCTGGAAGACTTCCAAAGAAATCCGCAAGCTCCCAACCCAAATGAGTGTCGATTATGTGATCTTGAGCGGCTTGATTAGTAAAAATATCCTCTTTGATTGTTGGATATTTTTGAGCATTTGATTCGTGCTGGTTTTGATGATAATAAAGTTGTTTTGCGATGTCTCGGGCTACAAAAGTAAATATAGTGTCATCACCCTCTATTGTCGATTTTGAATATGCACTAGCTGCAACATTTTTTTTCTTGAGTTCATTAATTATGTCTGTATATCTTGATGTAAGTGCTTTAGCCAAATCTTCAAATTTCTTTTTTCCACCTTGTTCATTAAAGATCTCTAAGAGGACTTCAGCGTATTTTTTTTCTATAACACTACTTGCTCCCTTTGCAATCGTATTGGCCCTCTGTTCAGGTGAATAACTAAAATAATCCGCTACCGTATCTCGAATTTCTTCATCCGTAAATTTTGTTAAGTTATTTGCTGACTTTTGTACACCAGAAGCTGGACCGCTACCGTTGCTTGAGTTTCCGCTTGCTTTAGTCTCAGCGGTTTCTCCTCCGCCTCTCCTTAATAAAAGTAAAGCAAGACCACCAAGTATTGCCAATCCACCTAAAACCCAGCCTATAAATCCTCTTTTGTTTTCATTGTTATCAACACCATTGCTCTGCTCCGATTGAGAAGATGGTGTACTTGCTTGAGTAGTTGCTGGATCAGGTGGAGTACCCGGAAGAGTATTATTAGGAGCAGTCTGAACCGGAGGCTTTCCTTGGTTGGGATTTATAGAAGCAGTATTTGGTTGACTCGTTGATGCTGTAGCTAAAAAACGCTTTGTTGGAATAATTTGAATATTCATTGGATGCTTAAATATAAGTTTTAATAAAATTTTTAAATATCGTTAATCTAATTTTAAAGCCTTAAGTTTAAAACATCAATACTCGTGTTCTGAATTAACTTTAACTTTTTTGTTTTAAAGAAACTTTCTGACTTTTTGCGGACTTTTACCCAAAAATATGATTAAATATGATGTACGTAATATTCGAATTAAATTTTAGAAATGCCAGTCAAATTAATCTTAAAAGAAGACGTTGATACTCTTGGAAAAGCAGGAGAGTTGGTTTCAGTCAAATCTGGTTATGCGCGTAACTTCCTCATTCCAAACGGTACAGCAGTTATTGCAACCTTACAAAACCTCTTGTGGCTAAAGAAGCACAAGCAAAATTTAGAAGCACAAGCAAAAGAAAAGAAACAAGCCGCTGAAGAACAAAAAGCAGCTCTCGAAGGTCTCGGTGAGGTTACCCTCGCTGTTCCTGTTGGTCCAACAGGAAAATTGTTTGGCCGCATCACAAGTAAGTTCCTTGCAGAAAAGCTCCAAGAGCTTTCTGGTGGAAAGTTGGCTTTGGCGCACAAGCAAATCAAAATTGATGGGTATTTGCATGGAGCCGATGAATTGGGAACCTACAACGTTATTGTTGATTTTGGTTCAACCGTAAAAGGTAATTTAACAATTGTGGTTGTTGAAGGCCAAGGTTAATTTAGTTAATTAACACAGTTACTTAAAAATTTTAAAAAGTAAGAATTTAAGAGTTTAAAAACTTTTCTTTCTTGCTTTTTTCTTTTTTTGATAAACTCGGGATAGTGTACCGAATCAAACGAATTATGAGCACTGCTACATTTACAAACACAGCCAACGAAAAAGGCGAATACGTTTTACCTAAACTTTCTTTTGCATACGACGCTTTAGAACCGGTTATAGACAAAGAAACCGTAGAAATTCACTATGCAAAACATCATCAAACTTACGTTAATAACTTAAATGCGGCAATTGCCAAACATCCAGAATTAGCTAAAAAGTCAATCGAAGAAATCCTCACCGATTTGAACAAGGTTCCAGATGACATTAGAACCGCAATTAGAAACCACGGTGGCGGTCATGCTAACCACTCTTTGTACTGGTCAGTTTTAACAGCTCCTGCTCAATCTGGTGCACCTTCTAAAGATTTGCATGTGGCAATTGATAAATACTTTGGCAGCTTCGACAACTTTAAAGACCAATTAGCCAAAACCTCGATCGGAACTTTTGGAAGCGGCTGGGGATGGTTGGTTGTAAAACCAAACGGTGAACTCGCTCTCGAGAGTACATCTAATCAAGATACTCCTCTTTCAAAAGGCAATATTCCAATTTTGCTAATCGACGTTTGGGAGCATGCTTACTACATAAAGTACCAAAATAAAAGAGCGGATCACGTTCAAGAAATCTTTAAGATTATCAATTGGGAAAATGTAAGTCTTCGCTACGAACAAGCGATTAAGAGTGCTAAGAACTAAAAGATAATCCCCCAAGCCGATATTGTTTAGCAAGGATTGAGAGGGTTGCGCCCCCTTTATTAAAGGGGGCCGAGAAACCCTCTTTTTCTTTAGCTTCCAATGGGGTTCGAGGGGGGATTATTTCTCGCTGTATGGAAACAAATAATGTCTCTCTTTCTCAATTCCCTCAAGCTAAGCAATTTTAGGAACTATTCTGGTTCCGAGCATTACTTTAATTTCCACGAAAAAACGGTTTTTATAATTGGGCCAAACGCCGTTGGAAAGAGCAATTTGATTGAGGCAATAAATTATGTCTCTTTTGGCGCTCACAGAGAAACCGACAAATTAATAATTTCGCACGATGCAAAAGAAGACTTTTTTAGTATAGAAGCCGATTATAAGCTTGAAGAGAGGAATTTCCATTTGCTTGTTTCTTCTGGGCAAGCGGGGAAAGTTGTAAAACTTAATGGAGTTTCTCACCGCTATTTAAGCTCAATCCGAGAGGAAGCCATAAAGGTGGTTGTTTTTAAGGCCAAGGAATCCCTTGATATTGTGCGGGGTTCGCCCTCTAAGCGACGCGAGTGGCTCGATACGGTTTTGTCTTTGTTGGATATTAAATACTCTGATTTTTTGAAGCGCTTTAACAGAGTGCTTGAGCAGAGAAACACCCTTTTAAAACAGCTCTTTGAGGGTAAAAGTCGCAACCAAATTATCTCTGAATTAGAGCCATGGGACGATGAATTGGTGAAATATGGATTTTACCTGGTAAGTTGCAGGGCAAAGTTCATAACTGAGTCTCAGAGACAGTTTTCAGAAAATTACAAAAAAATTGGAGACTCTTCACCTGAGCTTCCGTCTTTGGGTTATCTGCCATCCATAATGCCTTTAGACGAAAAAAAGTTTTTAGAACGGATTGTCCAAAACCATAGCCAAGATTTGATGCGTGGGCAGACCCTTTTGGGGCCGCATAGGGATGACTTCCAATTTTTATTAGATGAACATGAAGTAAAACACTTTGGTAGTCAGGGCCAACAGAGAACTTGTGCTTTGGCTTTAAAACTTATGCAGCTTGAAATTTGGAAGGAAGAGTTGGGGTATTCACCGGTTTTACTTTTAGATGATGTGGCTGCGGAGCTTGATTTAGAGAGGCAGGAAGCTTTGTTTAAAGCTTTACCGAGCGAATCACAAATTTTTATTACCACCACACATTTGGTTAATTTGCCTACTTTGTCAAAAAATGATTACCAAATCATTAAATTGTTAAGAACATAATAATATAACAAAGACCTTGGCTTTTATGACGAATCTTTTTATAATGTTAACTAGAATAACTTGAGATTAGAGCTATAAGCAAAACTTATAATTGATCGCTCTGTTTTAAGTGAAAGCTAGCTCAAAAAAATACAATGTCACTTTGAAGTCTGGGAGAGTGTCCGATGAAATTAGATATTCATGGAATGAATTTAGTAATTACAAAAGCAATTGAACAATATGTAGAGAAAAAGTTAATCAGAGCTCTCAAACACTCCTCTGATTATATTTCAGGAATAAGAGTAAATCTGAGTTGTGAAAATAAAACCAGCTCGCACTTAGTTGAATTAGTTGTATTTATGCATGGAGGAAAAACTTTACACAATAAAACCCGTTCTGAAGATATGTACGCAAGCGTAGACATTGCTTGCGCTGGCATCGAAAGACAGCTTAAAAAAATCAAAGAAAAAAATATAGACGTCAAGCGTTATCGCTCAATGGAAGAAAAACTTAGCCTTGCTCCTGATTTAATCACCTCGATTGCAAGTTAGTTGTTAATTCCAAAATTTAAAATTGTAGTAAAAGCTCTGGATCGGTTGATTCGGGGCTTTTTTGTTTAAAATCCAGTCTCGAACAATGAACGATTTAAACCAAATTGTCTAATTATTGACATTAACGTCCCGGGCTTAAGCTCCTTAGGCATCCGAACAGGAACGGTAATTGTAGAATTCTCTATTATCTTTTGTAAAACAGCGTGACTATCTTTCTGTCTGACGAATACAAAACCATTTTTCTCAAGAATTTTGCGTACTTGCTCACCAGATAAGATTTTTAGCTTACCCAACAGAGACCTCCAAATTAGTTATAAAAATTTCAGAATGTAGTTTGCTTGCAATCTCCTTGCTTGAAGCCGTTTCAAAGAACAATTCCAAAGCTTCTCTTAGATTGATTTTGGCTTCTTCTACCGTGCTTCCTTAGCTGGCTATGTCCAATTCAGGGCAGAGAGCAACGTATTGATCGTCTTCTAATTCGATAATTGCGGTGAATCTTTTAATCTCTTTCATACAAAAAATTATAAGCTAAACTCGTTATTACAAAACACTGTCCTTCATCAAACTATCAGCTTGCTCGGTTATAAAACCTTCGTAAAATTTACCGGTTTCAGTGTCTATACCTCTTTGGGCTAGTTCAAGCACCGAAAAAGGGATTCCATTCACCGACTCTGATTGAGTGAAAATCTGTCTCAAACGGCTTCCCTGAGTTCCGGTTATTTTGCCTGGAAACTTAATGCCTTTGGATTGAAGCTTTTCAATGGCGTATTCAATCTCTACTCCCCCTGGAAGACTGACGGCAATATGATGGAAATCTGCATCGCTGAATTTATCTACCCATTTTTTGATAATTGGATCTTTAGCATCATCGTAGGATTGATCGATAAAGCAGGGTGCAAGCCTTGAATGACGGTAGACATTGGCCCACCAACCTTCGTTTTTGTAATCCACTCTTTCGGAGAATCTCCAGCCCATGCCCTCGTATTGTTTAGCGGCCTCTTCAACTACATAGGTTCTTACTGTAAGATGATCGAATCTTAGCTCCCAGCCTTCTTCCTCGCAAACCTCTAAGTATTTGCGCGCGGCCTCGTTTTTGGCAAAATAACTTTTAATTTTGCTTTGCACCACTGGAACAGAACTGTATTCATTTAATACATGTTCAAGAATTCGATTGAAGCTAGTATTTTGAGGCATAATGAAGTCTCCTAATAATCATTATATTTCCAATTTTGAGGATAAATCACCACAAATATCGGTTTTATTCATCAGAGAAATCGGAAAAAAATGGGTGTAATAAAAGTATGAATCAGCATAATTCTGAACTAACCCAAAATTTATTGGCTCATGACGAGCAGTTTTTGGCATCCTCTCTCTATCGGGTTTTCCATATTGTTGCCGAACGTGGCGAAGGCCCCTACCTTTACACCGTCGATGGTGACAAGTATCTGGATTTGACCAGTGGAATTGGCGTAACCCAGCTTGGGCATTGTCATCCCGAGGTTGTTCAGGCTGCTAAAGAACAATTAGATAAACTTTTTCACGTTAGCTGTGTAACCCATCACACAAAAAATATAGAACTTGCCGCAAGGCTCTCAGAGATTCTTCCTGGAAACATTGATAATACTTTTTTCTGTAACTCTGGTGCCGAAGCGGTTGATGGAGCAATTAAGTTTAGCCGCTACGTCAATCCGGGGCGTCCCAATATTATTGCTTTTAGACCGGCTTTTCACGGGCGCACTCTCGGGTCTACGGCTCTTTCTTCTTCCAAAACCTCTCTTCGCAAGAACTACGATCCACTTTTGACCGGAATAAATTTTGTTGATTTCCCCAATTGCTGGCACTGTCCTGTCTTTAAAGACCCAGAGACTTGTCATCTCGAATGCTTGGATCTTTTGACTAGAAGCTTTAAGTTGAACCTTCCGCCCGAAACAGTCTCGGCGATTATTTTGGAGCCTATTGTCGGTGAGGGTGGGTATCTCCCCTTGCCCAACGACAAAGAACAAAACAACGTTCAAAAGCACCGCTATAACTACCTCAGAGAACTCCGCAAAATTTGTGATGAGTACGGAATCTTGTTGATTGCCGATGAAGTGCAATCGGGGATTGGGCGGACTGGCTATTGGTTTGCGGTTAACCAATATGATGTACAACCCGATGTAGTGACCATGGCCAAAGGCTTGGCTAACGGTTTGCCTATTGGTGGCTTTGCTGCGCGCAAAGAGTTAATGCACAAAATGCCTCCTGGCTCGCACGGCAGTACTTTTGGCGGGAACCCAGTCTCTTGTGCGGCCGCTTCCAAAACCATCGAAATTATCCAACGCGACAATTTATTAGAATACGTAACTACCACCGGTCAAGTAGTGATGAAGCATTTGACTGAATCATTGAAAAGCATTGCTAAAGTTCGCGGTTATGGATTTATGATTGGAATAGAATTAAGTTCCAAAGAAACCGTTGATTTGGTGATCCAGCGCTGCTTTGAAGAAAAAATGTTGGTTCTCTCGGCGGGTACTAATTCTTTGCGGGTGATTCCGCCCTTGAATATCGATGAGCAGCTCTTGATGAATGGAGTCGATAAACTAATTGGAATTATTCAAAAGGCTGTTTCGGCTGATGGGCAAGTTTTGTGATTAGTAAAATCTATTAATTTAAATAAATCTTTTACTCTTTTAAATAATGAAAAGATAAAATTGCGTATTTATGTTTTGTAACGTATTTGTGATTTTTGATGAAGGTTAAATTATTTTCTT
>JANRMG010000328.1:0-14154 GCA_033761855.1 Candidatus Caenarcanales bacterium | reverse complement strand
TATTTAAGCAACTAGTTTCTCTTAATAGCCTAGAAGTCTCTTCAAAAAAGATGATAAATTAAAAAAAATGAATTTAATCAGAAAATTTTTAGCCTTTTTTCTTATTACTTCGGTCTTTCCAATTTTTAGTTTATGGCTTTTTCTTTATCAAGAGACTCATTCGAAGCTTGATGAGCGATATAACAACTTATTAAATACTGCAAAGGTAGTTGTTGAGGAGCATTTGCAGAACGATTTAGACAGACTCCAGATGGCAAACAATCAAGCAGTGCTTCTAACGATTGCGGAGGACTTCCAAAAATACAAACAAACCAAAGATGCAAAGTCTTTAGAAAGAGCCCTAAATATCTTCCAGCAATCTCGAAACCTTGATATCGTAGCTCTAATTGATTCGCAAAAAGAAATTATTGCAAGCACAGACACTTTTGAATATTCCTCTAAAGACTCTCTGAATAGTCTTTTTGATAAAGCTTTAAGGGGAGAATCTATCTCGGGGATTGAAAAGATAAAATTTGATTTTCCAGCGAAGAATAATGTTTTGTATATTTCGGTTACCCCTTTGGTTGCGGAAAAAGACGGTAAAAAAATCTTAGGTGCATTACTCGTTGGACAAGCATTAACAAATAAATCCTTTGAACCGTTAAAAAAGATAGTTCCTTCGATGAAAGTCTCTTTTTCTTCTTCTATTCCATCTAAACAGGGAAAGAAGGATTCTGTTTTTTTACCGATAAAGGATTTGAACCAAAATACGGTGGTTTACCTGCAAGTAAAAATCTCTCGTGACATTGAAAAGAGATTAGGAACGCAGAATACTTTTTACCTGATCACTTATCTTGTTCTCTTGTCTCTTGCTATCTTGCTTTTCGCTGTCTGGTTTCACCGTAGTATTGTAATTCCAATGGATGAGGTTGCTAACTCTTGTGACTTGCTGAGCGAGGGCAAGGAGGAGGTTTTCGTCGAAAATAAATCCGCTACCGGAGAAGTTAAAAATATTATTAGCAGCTTTAATAAAATGGTCCAAAAGCTCAACGAGAACGATCAGATGAGGGATAATTTTATTTCTACTTTGACTCATGATTTAAGAACACCATTGATAGCCCAAGCCCGAGTTTATGATTTGCTGGAAGATTTTAAAACAGACCAAAGTACCGATTTTAAGAGACTTGTTAACGGTCTGAAACTAAATAACACTCATTTGCTTACGATGGTAAATTCTCTTTTAGAAACATATAAATATGACTCTGGTGAGTTAAAGCTCGAACCCGAAAAAGTAAATCTAAAGAACCTTGTTGATGAATCGCTTTTGGCTCTTCAATCAATTGCAGAGAGTAAACAAATTACGCTAAAAAACGAAATCAAAGATTCAGACTTGTTTTTGATGCTTGATTCCTCCCAGATGAAGAGAGTTGTCATAAATTTGATTTCAAATGCAATCGAAAACATTCCTCAAGGTTGCGAAATTAAAGTTGTAGAAAATTTCTTAAATGACAAAGTTGAAATTAAAATAATTGATAACGGTTCAGGTATCGAACCTAAAATTCTGCCTTATATTTTTGACAAATTTTTTAGCCATAACAATGCCAAGAAAAAAATTGGCTCTGGCTTAGGTTTATATATATGTAAAATGATAGTTGAAAAACATGGAGGTACAATTCAAGTACAATCAAAGATAGAAGAAGGTAGTACTTTTATTATTAATCTTCCAATTGCCTCTTAGAAACTCTCTTAAAGATAATTTTTAAAAACTATGGATCAACAAAGTTTGAAAATCATAATCGCAGAAGACCACGAGCTCTCCCGCATGGGGTTATCTGTTTCTTTACAGAAAAAAACTGATTTCAAAGTCGTTGCCGAAGCTGAATCTGGTGATTTGGCCGTAAAGCTTACAGAGCAACTCAAACCCGATATAGTCCTAATGGATATTGGAATGCCTGTTATGGACGGTATTGAAGCCACTCATCAAATTAAAAAGAGATTCCCTGAGGTGAAAGTTATTATGTTAACCTCTCACAGTGAGGGTGAAGGAGTTTATGCTTCACTCGCTGCGGGCGCAGATGCTTATTGTATGAAGGATATTAAGCTTGAAAGATTAATACAAGTAATCGAAATGGTTCAAGAAGGCGCTGTTTGGCTGGATCCAGCTGTTGCTCAAACTGTTCTCAAAGCCCTCCCTCTTAATTTGCCAGATCGCTTAAAGAGTAGTCAGCCAAAAACTCACTATAACCTTGATTTAACCGAACGGGAGATGGAAGTTCTTGAGAAAATTGTTGAAGGCAAAAGTAATAAAGAGATTGCGAGTGACTTATTCATTACTGTTCATACGGTTAAAGCCCATGTTTGTAACATAATAAACAAGCTGGCCGTAGACGACCGAACTCAAGCTGCTGTAAAGGCGTTAAGAGATGGTTTAATAAAGGATGGCAAATAGTTAATAGCTCAGTAAAAACTATCTTTGCTGGTTTATGTGTTGTAGAATAAGAGTTGACTTGGATTTAAGTTAAGTTAGTTAGTGTTTTTTTCAACTCTTTCTCCTTAGCTTTTCTCTTCAGTTATTTAGTCTAAGGAGTTTTAAATTGAGTAAAAAAGTATATGTAGGCAATCTGGCTTTTAGCGTAACCGAAGATGAGTTACGTAAAATCTTCGAAGATTGCGGAACGGTTGTTTCTGTCAAAATTATCACCGATAGAGACACTGGAAGAAGTAAAGGATTTGCTTTTATCGAAATGTCTTCACCACAAGAAGCAGTTGAATCAATCAATCGTCTGAATGGTGCAAACTACAGTGGTAGACCTCTTCGTGTAACCGAAGCTAAACCTCAAGAAACCAGAACTGGTGGAGGCGGCGGTGGCGGCTTCCGTGGTGGAAATGGTGGCGGCGGCGGCGGAAATCGCAGACGTGAAGGCGGCGGTGGATACGGCGGTTCAAGATATTAAGAACTTAAGTCTCTAATTACATCTTCAAGCTTTAGCCCTTTGTCAATTGACAAAGGGCTTTTTTGTTTGAAATTAAGGATTGTTTAACTTAAACTCGCCAAGAAATGCATATGATAAATTTGGAAATATTATTTAGCTGCTCAACATTATATTTTTAATACCAAATCACTAATCCGACTCTTGTTTTCAAATGGCGTGAAAAAACTAATCTTATTTTCTATACTCGGAGCATTCATTCTAATATCCACTAAGACTGTAGCAGATTGTTTTATACTCAAAGAAAATAATCAAATCATTCAACAAGATGGAGACTGTGAATCAAGGCATTCACCTTGTTCAACATTCAAAATTGCTATTAGTTTAATGGCTTATAACGATGAATTGCTAATCAATGAAACTCAGCCTGAATTACCATTTAAAAATGGATACCCTGACTACATTGAAAAATGGAAACAGCCTCACAATCCAAGCTTATGGATGAAAAACAGCTGTGTTTGGTATTCGCAAGTCCTCACTCAGTCACTTGGAATGAATAAATTTAAAGAATACATTACAAAGTTTAATTATGGCAATCAAGACATTGTAGGAGATAAAGGCAAAAATAACGGATTAACTCACTCATGGCTATCAAGTTCACTTGAGATTTCACCAGGAGAACAAATGGAGTTTCTCCAAAATTTGCTTCACAACAAATTACCTATAACCCTTAATGCCCACCAAATGACAAGAAATATTTTATTTGTCGAGGACTTACCTAAAGGATGGAAACTTTATGGCAAAACAGGTTCAGGCAATTTACTCAACAATGATAGAACCGAAAAATTAGATCTTCAAATAGGCTGGTTTATTGGATGGATAAAGAAGGAAGAGCGGAAAATTATTTTTGTACAATATTTAGAAGATAACGATAAGCAAGAGACATATGCTGCCCAAAGAGCCAAAGAAGCTGTAAAACTCAGACTGGCAGAGTTAATTCAAAACCTCGACACGGGAAAGGATATGTAAAGGTTTTATAAATAAATTCATTAGTTGAGTTGAAAAATCTAATGCCGAAAGACCAAGAGAGCAGCTGTTCAAAGCATCCCCTTATCATGTAATGTTAGGGAGCTTTGTCAGAAGAGTAAGGGGAAATATCATAAAACAATAATCAAAGTATTCACTCTGAAAGCAATACGATTTATCTTTAAATTTGATTAAAACAATGTTTATTTTTAGTTGACACTGATAATTAATTAATAAATTTGTTATTTTTGTGATTATGATTTCTAAATAAGTATTTTCTTTGTACTTAATTTGATTTATATTACGGACGCATATTAAAAAATAATTGATGAAAAACGTCGTCATAGTTGAGTCACCCGCCAAAGCAAATACAATCAGTAAGTATTTAGGAAGTGATTTTGTTGTTTTAGCAAGTTACGGGCATATTCGTGATCTTCCCTCTAAAGACGGCTCGGTGAACCCGGACGATGATTTCTCTATGAAGTGGGAAATCGATGCACGCGCTAAAAAAAGAATTGATGAAATAACCAAAGCCGTAAAAAAATGCGAAACCGTTCTACTCGCAACTGACCCGGATAGAGAAGGAGAGGCAATTTCCTGGCACGTCTACGAGGTGCTTAAGGAAGGTAAGGCAATTAACAACCAAACGGTTAAAAGAGTTGTCTTTAACGAGATTACGAAACGTGCTGTTGTTGAAGCCGTTGAAAATCCACGCCAAATTAATATGGGTTTGGTGGATGCTTATATGGCGCGTCGCGCCCTGGACTACCTTGTGGGTTTTTCTCTTTCTCCTGTTTTGTGGAGAAAGCTGCCGGGGAGCCGTTCTGCTGGACGAGTTCAATCGGTGGCTTTACGTTTGATTTGTGAGCGCGAAGCCGAAATAGAAATCTTCAAACCACAAGAATATTGGTCAGTTGAATCCATCTTACAGGCCTCGGGCAAAGTTTCTTTTTCTACTAATTTGGTTGAGTTGAATGGTAAAAAAATTGAAAGATTAACTCTTCAAAATGAGCAGCAAGCTACAGAAGCAGTAACCAAAATTCGAAGCAGTCAGTTTGCGGTTAAATCGATAGATCGCAAAGAAGTTAAAAGAAATCCTTATCCACCATTTATTACTTCTACGCTTCAGCAAGAGGCGTCTCGCAAGCTTGGGTTTTCTGCAACCAAAACTATGCAGATTGCACAGAAGCTCTACGAAGGAATACAGCTTGAGGGTGAGACGGTTGGTCTCATAACTTATATGCGTACAGACGGCGTGAATATGGCTCAGGAAGCTGTTGCTTCTATGCGCGATTATATTGGTACTGAGTTTGGAGCAAACTACCTTCCAGAAGCACCAAGAGTTTATAAATCTAAAACCGCAAATGCCCAAGAAGCCCACGAGGCAATAAGACCAACCGACATTACTAGAACACTTGACAGTGTTAAAGACTATCTCGATTATGACCAGCAAAGGCTTTATGAGCTGATTTGGAAGAGAGCATTATCTTGCCAAATGGCAAATGCTGTTTTTGACCAAATGACGGTTGAAATTGCATCTTCGGACAAAAGTGTAATTTTACGCGCGACAGGTTCAGTAATGCTCTTCGATGGTTTTATGAAGATATACCAAGAGGACAAAGACGAAAAAACCGAAGGCGATGAAGCTGACCACAAGCTTCCCAAGATGTCTGAGGGTGAAACTTTAAATTGTTTAGATGTGATTCCTGAGCAACACTTTACAAAGCCACCACCCAGATTTACTGAAGCTGGTCTAATTAAAAAACTTGAAGAACTTGGAATTGGTCGTCCCTCAACTTATGCCAGTATTATTCGTATTTTGCAGGACAGAAATTATGTGCGGATGGACGGAAAGCGCTTTATCCCCGAAGATCGTGGAATTTTAGTTACAACCTTTTTGTCTAACTTTTTTGACAAATATATCCAGTATGGTTTTACCGCTGATTTGGAAGACAAGCTTGACGATATTTGTCACGAAAAGATTACTTCAAAAGCTGTTCTAGGTAACTTTTGGAAGGATTTTAAGGAAGCCATTGCTTTAACCAAGGATTTATCTATTACTTCGGTTTTGGATAAATTAAACGAGGTTCTTGAAGATCACTTTTTCCCTAAAACAGACGAGAACCACGACCCGCGCAAATGTCCTTTGTGTTCGTCTGGAGTGATTGGTTTAAAGCTTGGAAAGTACGGAGCCTTTATCGGATGTTCCAACTATCCTGATTGCCGTTACACAAGGCAACTCAAGGTCAACGAATCAGAAGTCTCTTTGGATAGCTTTGCTGCTTCTCCAGTTGAGCTAGGGGAAGATCCTGTAACTTCAAAAAAGGTTTTTGTCTGCAAAGGCCCTTATGGTTTTTACGTTCAGCTTGGCGAAGAGGAAATCCCCGAACCGAAAAAGGAAAAAGAAACTCAAGCTCTTCAAGAAAAATCCGAAAAAGACGACAAAAAGGCCAAGAAAAAGAAAACTAAAAAAGAGACAAAACCAAAAGTTGTAAAACCAAAGCGGACTTCCATCCCCCAGAGCATGAATCCAACAGAAGTAACTCTTGAAAATGCTCTTTCGCTTTTATCCCTTCCTCGCGAGCTCGGGATATATCCTGAAACTGGAGAAATGATAAGCACAAGTATTGGGCGCTTTGGTCCTTATTTAAAGTTTGGAAGTACTTTTGTTTCTCTTAAAGCTGAAGACGATGTTTTAACTGTTGGTCTGGAGCGTGCCATTGAGTTAATTACTGCCAGCGGCAAAAAGCGAATTGAACTGGGAGAATATAAGAAAAAGCCAGTTGCTGTTCAGAAGGGCCGCTTCGGGTTTTTTGTGGTTTATAACAAATTACGCGTTGCTATTCCGAAAACTAAAGAGGCAGAATCTTTAACTCTGGATGAGGCGATTGAGCTAATTGACAAAAAACTGGTAAAAGGACAAAAGGATAAAGAAGAAACAGACAAAGAGGAAAAGCCAAAAGCAACTAAAACTACGAAAGCCAAAGCTTCTACAACAAAGTCTAAAAGCGCAAACGTTGAAGCAAAGCCTGAAGAGAAGAGTAAGCCTAAGAGAGTAGTCAAGAGGATAGCTTAGGTTCAATAGGTTCCAAACATTGAATATAAGCTTCAAAACCGATTCTTGAGAGTTCTTCATCTCTTTCAACAAATGGTTTATTTAATAAGGCTTTTACAATATAATCATGGGCAACAACCTCATCGTTTCCTAATTTTTTTAAATCTATTAGATTTATGTGGTGAAGTATTCTGTTCGCGATATTTCGGGCCTGATGAAGTGTAATGTAATTTGGATCTGTTCCAAATATATATTCTTCTGTAAGACGGCTATTCAAGATTTTTTTGGTTGCAGTTGAACTTAAAAAGTGTTTGCTCTGATTTTTATGAATTTGAGTAATCAATTTAATTGGGGTGAATAAACTTTTTTTTACTTTTATCCTAAATAATTACCAATTACAAAGTATTTGATAAAAATATTATCTCTAAAGTCCTTATAGTCCATTAAGCTATGAGAAGACTTTAATAATCACTTTAAATAATTCATTTAATTTGTGAAAAAATCTCTTTTTAAATTAAAAAATTACGAAGTTCATTCGGTTACTTCTTCTTTTGAAAACAAGTTTAATGCAAATATAATCACTTGGATGATGCAGAGCGCTATGCAGGGCAAGTATCTTGCGGTAGCACTCTTTAAGGTCGATTATACACTTGAATTAGTGAAGCAATCGGGAATTTTGAATATAAATTTTTTGGCCCAAGACCAAGCAAATTTAATAAATAAATTGGGCCGCAAGAGTGGACGTGATACCGATAAATTTAAAAAATTAAATTACTGTTTGGATGAACGTGAATGCCCGTTTTTGAATGAAGCAATCGGTTTTATAAAATGTGAAGTTTATGAATTCGCTGATTCCTTCGACCATGAGATTGTGGTTTGTAAAGTACTTGGTCAAAAGATTTTAAACCCAGACAAAGAACCTCTTACAATCAACTATTTGAGAGAAAAAGGTTTGGTGCGTGGGTGAGTTGGTAGTCTATAATTGTGTTAACTATGATTCTTAAATCTTTAAGACTAAAAAACTTTAAATGTTATACAGAGTACGTCCAGGACTTTGAACTGGGCATTACTTCGATTTGTGGTGAAAATGGGATTGGCAAAAGCAGTATGCTTGAGGCAATTTCGTGGGTGCTTTTTAATTTTTTACCTTATTCCTCAAACAGCCGAATTATCCGCAATGGAGCAAAAACGGCTGAGGTTGAGCTTGTTATACTGTCTTCTCTTGACCAAAACCTTTACACAATCAAGCGCCGAACCAATGGTGTGACGCAGGTTTACAATCACTCGCAAAAATCTCTGGTTACCGAGGGTGTTTCCAACTTACTTAGTTGGGTGCGTCAGCAATTGGGTTTAAGACTCAACGATAATTTATCTTCCATTTGCCGCAATGGAATAGCTACTCCGCAGGGTAGTTTGTGTTTGGATTTTTTGGAGAGTACAGAAAACCGAAAGCGGATTTTCGATGTGTTGCTGGGTTTGGATGATTATAAGACTGTTCACACCTCTTTGGGAGAGACTGTGAAAATCCTAAACGAGCAAATGAATATGCTGAAGGTTGATTTGGCGCGCAAAGAGTTTATTGAAAACGAATTATCCGCTCTCGGACAAGATTATAAGCTAAAAGAAAACCACTGTATTTCTTTACAGTCAAAGATTGCTGTCTTGGAGCCAGAAGTTAAAAAGCTAATTTGGGAAATCAAATCTGGTAAAGAGCAAAATTTAACTTTTCAAAATCTAAGTCGTGAGCTTGCAGATTCAAAAACTGAAATAGAACAAACTTTAAATTCTTTAGAAAAGCTTGGGGTTTTAAAAACACAAATGGATGGCCTTGCGGATTCGGTGGGGATTTACGAAAAACTTAAAGAAGAGCGTAAAACCCTTCAGGCTCAGAAAAAGGAATTTGAAAATCTTTCAATCAAAAAAAGCCAGATTGAAGAAACAATTAAATACGAAAGAATCAATCTGGAGCGTTTATCCAAAAATGTTACTGAAATAGAATCTTTTAAAACAGAGTTTGAGAGTCTTGAGCCACAGATTAAGTTGTTTGAAGATCTAAATGAAAAAGAAAAGAAACATGTTCAATCAATTGCCTCTTTAGAAGCCGATATTAACAATGAAGAGAAGCTTAATCAACAACTGGTTGAAACAACCCATGAAAAGAGTAGGTTGGAAGATGAAATAAAATCTTTAAAAGAACAGTCAGATTCTGTGCAAACTCTTGATGTCCAGGAATCCAGGCTGGAAGAGTTAAGAACGGAATATACCCAAGTTGTTGCACTTGAAAATACAATAAAAAATCTAAATAACCTAGTTCAAGAATTTGCCGGTGAGCCATTTTCTGAAGGACTATTAAATTCTTATCTTCAGAAGCTTGAAGCTATTAAATCATCAACCAATGAAGCGGATTTAGCTTTAAACAAGACTAAAGCCGAGTTGGAATTTACCAAAAAATTATTACCGGATCTTTTGACGACTAATCAATGTCCTCTTTTAAAGCAGCCTTGCAAGAATCTTTCGGAGGGCAATGTTTTGTCTTTTAATTCGCAAGAAAAAAGAGTGGAAGAATTAAAATCAAATATCGAAGTTCTTGAGATTTCTCTTAGCTCTATGAATGAGAGTTTACAAAAAATTTTAAATGAACAAGAAATTTTAATTTCTTTAAATGACTCTCTCAAAGTGCTGAACAATAGAAGCTCTTTGTCATTAATGCATGATGGTAAAGATTTAAAGCTAAAGGTGGAAGATTTACGAAAAGTTAAACTTAAGGTTCAATCACTCTCTGAGCTTGAAATCAATCTAGCTAAATTAAATACAAGAATAAATGAGCTGAATCAGGAACTGAAAAAAATAAATATACAAAAACAAGAATTACAGTCACTCAAAGAAGAATCTCAAAGCCTTTCTCTTCAGCTTGTTGATTTAAAGCCACTCGCCGAGAGAGCCTTGGTTGTAAAATCGGAGGTTCAAAAACAAGAAGAACTTCACAAGTTAAAAGAGCATCAAGAGAAAAAACTTGTTAGCTGGTTGGATGAATTGAAGAGTGTTGAAGAAAAGTTTAAAAACTTTGTTGATGTTACTCAAAAACTTGAAGTCTGTGAAACGTCTTTAGAGAAGCTTGAAGTCGATTATATTCGTTGGAGTGAACTAAAGGTTGAAGTTGTTAAAATACCTGAATTAGAAAGTAAAAAGAAGATACTTGAAGAAAAAATTCAAAACCTTTCTTCGCACCTTGATTCCTTAAAAGAGCAACTTAAGACCGAAGAATTTCTTTTGGTTTTGGAAGAAAAATTAAAGATAAAAGAAGCTGAAATCAATCAAATGAAGGGAGAAGTCCAATCTCTGGAGAAAATTCTTGCGGAACAGAGTAATCGTTTACAAGCACTTAAATCCCAAAAAGCCGAAATGGATGAATATGACTCTAAAGTCCAAGATTACAAACGCAAAGAAATTAAAATCACCAAAATGCGTGCTTATTTTAAAGAGCTCTCAACACGGATGGCCAAGCATTATACAGAAAGAATAAGCCATAAAGCTACCGAACTTTTCCGCGAGACAATGCAAGATAATTCCTATGAGTTGAACTGGAGCGAAGATTACGAGGTCTTGATGCTAAAAAATGGTGAACAATTGGCTTTCGAAAATCTTTCGGGGGGCCAACAGACGGCCGCTTCGATTTCGATTCGTTTGGGTTTGCTTCAAGAGTTGTCTAATATTCGATTTGCTTTTTTTGATGAACCAACCGCTCATCTCGACGTTGAACGAAGAAATCAATTGGCCTTACAAATTGCATCCATCAAGTCTTTTGACCAACTCTTTGTGATTACCCATGATGAGAGCTTTGCCAGTCAAGCAAATAATGTAATTCAACTCGCTGGAACTTAATTAATTTGTCTCAAGCTTCCAGATATAAATTTCATTTCCACATTTGATAAAAATTTTTCCTTTGGTGCATATAATTACAAGAAGGTTTTTGGTTATGTACAATGGACTTTTTTAAAGAAATCGGTAAAGCGCTTGAGGCTCCCAAAGACCAAAGATGGGTTAAATTTGAAAAGATTTTAGAAAAACTTTCTAAAAAGGATTCTTTATTTATAAAAAATGTTCTCGATGAATTGAGTGATGATTTGACACAAATTCGTAAAGAGAATGAAGAAGTTAAGCAAAGAAGAATTGAAATTCAATCTGAAATTAGAGATATAAGTAAACAAAAAGAGTATCTCGCAGAAACCGCAATGGGAGCAGATATTAATACTTTTAAAGAAATAAAATTAGCAATTTCTGATTTGAGTAAAAAACAAGATGAACTGAATGAGGAAATTGATGAATTAGGCGAACCTGATGAGGACAACAATGTTGATAATCAAAAGCTGAGTACTTTTTGTGAGAATTGGGGGAATCAATCTTCCGTTATCGATGTTTGGGCCACTGCGGTGTACAAAGTTAAAGTTCTTTTGTCTGATAAGTTGATGGATGAATAGATTAAAGATTGGATTTGAACTGTTTGTTGTAATGCTTTTATTTGTTTTCTAAAAAAGAATATTTAATGTTTGAATTATGTTAACTACCAATAAAAAGTTAAGTTATTTATGTAGATTTATATAATTAGTTTGCTTTAGTGCATATATTTTGTGACAGATTTAACAGTTGCTCCATATATTTTTTCCAATTTAAGAATCACGGGGCATTTTCTTAAGAAAAGAAAACAATTTTTTGCTTCAGCAAAAGATAGTAGTGAAGCGGAATCAAAACTTAGTAAAGAAGAAATAATTAGAATTTTTGAAAAAGAAATTCTTCCTATAGTTAATTCTCTAAAGCTAGGATATAAATTTGATCCTAATGGTTACACTGAAAACGAATTTATAGATGTTTTAAAAGAGCTTGCAAAACAATATAATACTTCAATACCAATTATTGATGAGTTACTTGAACATTATGAAGCAACCAAAAATAACAAATATAAAGATTATAAATTTATTTCTTTTTTGTATTGGATGTCTGATAGACTCACTGGCTTAGGAAATTCTCTTTCAAGACTACACAATTTGCCTCCACGACTAAATCTTTTTTCAGCGGAAAACCATAACTTAATTTCTATGCTTGAACAATTCAGGAGTGTTAATTTTCCTGCTTTGCTCTTAACAGTCAATGATTTAAATATTCATTTTTACTCTCTCATCGAGCATATACGAAAACTAGCCACAATCTTACATTTATTAAAACACGATCCTTTAACTGGTATTCCCGATAGAAGATCGATGGATCAATTTATTTGTCAAGCTTGGAATTTATCTGTTAGAGAACAAAAGCCAATGACTATTGCTTATTTTGATCTTGATGACTTTAAAGAAGTTAATAGCCGTTTTGGCCATGGAGGTGGAGACAAAATATTAAAGATTTTTGTTGAAGTTGTAAAAAACTCAATAAGAAATAGCGATATGATTGCTAGAAGAGGTGGAGAAGAATTTTGTCTTGTTATGCCTAATACAATAGTAGGAGCATCTGAAAAAGTCCTTAACAGAATACTAATTGCTTTTAATCAATTAACAAATAGCGGTTGGTTAGATAAACAAGGTTTTCCAGACTATAAACTAACTTGTAGCGTTAGTGTTGGTCAAGTCGTACCTTTTAGCCTTGGAGAACCGGATTATAGAAATACCTACGATGAAATGCATCAAACTGACCGGAAAGTTGTAGATAAAATCGATTATTTTATTCAATGCTTGAGTGTTGCTCTAACAAAAAAAGTAAAAAAAGGCGGAAAAGATGGTTATGTTGTTTTAGGTGATTTAACAGGCTGTATATTAGATGAGACAACTTTTTGTTCTTCTATTTATAAAGAATTGCCAATTAATAGAATTCCAGAATTTTCTCTTGATTATTCAACAGAAAGTTTAGGAGATTTTAATGTTGATGAGCTCTATAAATTTATGGGCATTAAACCTATTGAAAGAGAGTTTTTTCATGATGGTGAAACTTGGAATTATCAAGAGTCGGAACAGGATTCTCTTTCGAATTATGCCAATTCTTTAGTTTCCGATTTTGTAAAAATTCGAAGAAAACTCGAACGTTTAAAATTATGAAAATACTTTTCCTTAGCTTTTCTCTTTCTTCTTCCAGTGCAACCAAATAATCACCATTGCCAAAGTATCAAGTTTGCAATATTCTTTTAAAAGCTCTGCCCATAAATGTTTTGTCTCTTCGTTGGAACTACAGGCTCCGTAAACCATTTCTTCATAAGCTCTCATAGCACCCGTGCCTTCTCTCACTGATTCGGCTTTACCAGCTATTTCTATTTTCTCAAGCTTTTCGTAGGGATTAATGACTTCTCCGTTTTCGGTGGAAAAATATTTTTGCATCCACGGAATTTTATGCAAATCCGGATTGTTGTTCCATATTGCTGGAAGTACATACTTGATTGAGGTTTTGCCCTTCATTTCTGGGTGAAAGAAATACTTAAGGCATAGTTCATTTAAATCAACCATTCGCGATTTTTGGTCTTTATGAAGTTTGGCTGTTTTTTCAATCCAAGACTTCAAAAAGGGATTCTTATAATCGAGCGTTGGGCCATAGCTTTGCAATTGGTTATAAATATCTCGGAGAATGCTGTTTTCGTATTGAGACCAAACTAAAATTGTTCCTTTGTAACCAATAGTTTTCATAAGCTTTTCAGCGAATTCGAAATTGGGAAACAAATTTTCTAAATTCAAATATTCACTGTGTATTGGCTCCGAGTCTGGTTTTTCAACTGTATGGCAACTCCACTGAAAAGCTACTTTTTCGTAAGGCTTCATTCCATGATGATAGGGAACTGCCGATTGGTAAGTCTCAAAATCAATGAAATGAAGAGGAAACTCTAAGGAATTTAATTTCTTCACCAATTCTGGGGCTTGCCATTCCTCGTTACGACGGGTATAGTCAATTTGGATTTGCTGTCGAAAGCCTTTTCCACCAACTAAAAACTCTGTTGGAACATCATAGAGTGAATACTTACCTTCTTGAATTAAGTTGTCTACCAGCAGGCTTTGTCCAAGGTTTCCCACAAAATAGAGATCTAAGATGTGGGGTTCTACATCCGCTGCTTCTCCCCAGCATTCTTTAAAACCATTTAGTCCTTTTGGTTTTGACAAAGCAATTAGGCGATAT
Organism: Candidatus Caenarcanales bacterium; assembly: GCA_033761855.1. GTDB lineage: Bacteria > Cyanobacteriota > Vampirovibrionia > Caenarcaniphilales > Caenarcanaceae > JANRMG01. The sequence goes on along the minus strand of JANRMG010000328.1, from coordinate 21 downwards.
TCGCAGTCTTTACATTTTTTA
>JANRMG010000327.1:0-4996 GCA_033761855.1 Candidatus Caenarcanales bacterium | reverse complement strand
GAAGTAAATTTGCAGAGATAATTAACAAAGCCGCGTTTGGCAAAGAAATTATTGGAATAGAGAGACACAATCAAGTAGTTGCCTATATTGTACCTCCTGAATTCACCGAGCTAATCGAGGATTTTGAAGATAGAATGGCTATAAAGCGAGCCGAAAACGAGCAATCAGAGCCCTGGGAAAGCGTTAAACAGGAGCTAGGACTTGTATAAGATTGAAATCAAAAAATCAGCCAAGAAACAACTCGCAAAGGTTCCAGACTCTCACAGACAGGCAATCGCCGACAAAATCAACTCTCTAGCAAATGAACCCATTCCAGCCAATGCCACAGCATTAACAGGATACGAGAATGTCTACCGCTTCAGGCACTCAACTTATAGAATCGTTTATCAGGTTAAAGATGATGTCTTAATTGTAGAAATCATTCGTATCGCTCACCGTAAAGAGGCTTATAAACATCTGGATATATAAAACTTAAGTTATTTGTCAAAACAAAAAGAGTTTTCCCAACCGAAAAGAACTCTTTATGCAAATATTAAAATCAAACAAATCTTAAACTGCTTTTTGTATCCATTGTTGGGTTGCTAATCCTTGTGCTTTACTCCTTAGTTCGCTGGGGATTTTGTTTTCTGGGCTTTGCGGAAGTACAAAAGTAACTTGGTACTTTTGATGATGAGCTGAGGCTCTCTTATCAAATCTAACACAAGGCGTCCAGCTAGATTGATTAATCCATATATTAGTAGATGGATTAATCTCCCCACTAGAAAGTTCAGTGTTTGTTTGTTGAGATTGGTTGACAAAATTAATCCAATTTGATCTTCGTGTAATAGGGTGCCAACCATCTCCTTTTATATAAATTCGATTTGGAAACTTGGGCTTAGGAAAATTTTCGTCGAAACTCTGTTGTCTCTTATAAAGACAATCTTGGAGAAGGGTTTTATGAGGGGAGTCTGGGGGTAGGATGAAGGTGCAATACTTTTGTATTTCAGGTTGTCTTTTACTATTTGTAGCTGTGAAGCAGAAGTATGAACTTGTTGTTGGTGCAACTGATACTTGTGTTGCCGTTATCATTGTATAATCCTCAAAAATAGTTTGACAGAGATATTTCGTTAATACTACTTGAATAGTTTAAAAACATCAAGTTCTTAATAAACTTTTAATGCGAGTGATTTTATCAAAACAAAAGAACTTTTTTTCAAGGGCTAAAAAGTGTTAAGTCTTAAGCTGCTTGTGCTTAACTGGCGGCATTTTGTCGGAGCCATTTATTGTTGGTTTTTGCCTCTTCCTCTCTCCTTAAGCTACTTGGCATTCTGCTCATGTTAAGATTTGCAGTGACAACAAAATTACCAGGAACAGATGACCGATTCGGATTATCTGGAATGCAAGACGTCCATTGAAGCTCAACTAAAAGATTGGGATCTAGATTGAAACCACCAGGGTTTGGGTTATTTTCATTAACTTTAATATGAAATGGCTGATTCAAAGCTTGAGCACTCTTTAGAGTATTAATCCATGGGTGTCCATTTTTAACATCTGTCCAATTATTTCCTCCATTTGTAGACACAAGAAATCCGTTGGGCCCTTGATGCTTTGCGGGATTAAAATTTTGATTAATATCCGCTCCTCTTGCAACAGTACAAGCTTGAGTAGTCGAGCTGGAACTCTTCATAACATCTCGGTTCAAGGCAAGATTGTATTGTTTTGTCCTTGTAAAGCATATGAGGCTGTTGTTCGCTAGAGGATAAGTTGACGGTACTTGTACTGGTAGTATCATTAATATTAATCTTTCTAAAATAATTTACAGGAAATATTCTATTAATACTACTTTAAGGGTCTAAAAACTTAGCATCAAAAGTGAAGTTTTTAACAAGCCTTTAACGTAAGAAGATTTGTTTGACAGCTAATTTTCAACCCTCATTAAGAATCTATAAATCATCTTCAAAGCTCGACTCAAAGCCCGAATGGTCGAAGAGATACATTTTTACAATTCGGTCAACGTTTAGAATCATGGCTATTCTTCCATCACCGAAAACAGTGGCTCCGTTCACCAAACCATGTTGGTTGGCCTTGTTCGAAATTGGTTTAATAACAATTTCCTGCTGCCCAACGAGGGATTGCACTATCATTCCATAAGGCTTGCCTTCGGATTCAACTATTACAACTAAATAATTATTTTGAACAATCTCCTCGTGAGATACCGTTTCATCATCATTAGACAAATAACGATTAAGATTAATTAAAGGCACAGTCTCGTCGTGAAGCATCATTATGTCGCAGGGGCCAAGCTTGTATAGATTTTTTTGAGTAATTGTAACTATCTCTCTAATCTCCGAAAGAGGGATGGCATAAAGTCCACTACTGTTTATTAATAAAGCCTGAATAATTGAAATCGTTGATGGAATAGAGAGTTTAAAAGAAGTACCTTCTCCAAGTTTGGAAGACAAAATTACCTGTCCGCCGAGAGAGGCTATTTTGGATTTCACAATATCCATTCCCACGCCTCGTCCAGAGAGATCGCTTACCTGTTCGGCTGTACTAAAACCAGTTGCAAAAATTAAGTTTAAAATTTCTTCTTCACTTAGCTCATTAGCTTGCTCTAAAGTTATAAGTTTTTTCTGGACGGCTTTTTGTTTTATCTTTTTGGGGTCAATTCCCTTTCCGTCGTCGCTGATGGTGACAAACACATTATTACCCTGAGAATAAGCCTGCATTTTTAACAGTCCAGCTATGGGTTTGCCAGCTTTTTGTCGCTCTTCAGATGTCTCTAAGCCATGATCGATAGCGTTTCTTACAAGGTGGATAAAAATTTCATTCAGCTCGTCGACCATGATACGGTCGATTTCAGTTTGTTCGCCTTCCAATTCAAGATTTACTTCTTTGTTTAACTCTCGAGAGATGTCTCGGATAAAACGTGGAAAGCGACTAAAAACCTGATTTACTGGTACCATTCGGATGCTCATAACCAATTGCTGAATCTTGGTGGTTACTTGGTGCAGGTATTGAGTGGTTGAAGTAATCTCGGAAGAAGGGTTTTCCCCGATTGCGATTTTGATTCGGTTGTGATTGATTACAAGCTCTCCGACAGCGTTCATTAAATGCTCAAGGGTGGCTAAATTAACTCTAACAAAGGTCGTTTTAACATCACTATGCTTTTGTACTGGCTCCGAAACAGCTTTAGAATTTTCTTCACTTGTATCAGCTCCGCTAATTGTTTCTAGTGACTTATCCTGAGGGCTGTCTTCTTCGGCACCAATCTTTATTTCTTTTACTTCTACTTGGTTCAATTCACAAGCATCAGAGAGATAGTCTAGGACGCTTTTATGGCTGCCATTAATGAGAAGAATAAATTGTATTCTTCTTCTGGCTTTGGCAAGTGCATGGTCAATCTGTGCCGATTCAGATTCAATCAAGGAAGATAAGCTGGGAAGGGGTTTTGCAATGTCTTTTATTTCCTTGAGTTCCTTTATGGAGGGATTGGAGTCAACGATGTGACCAACATAATCATTTAAGTTGGAAAGTAAATTGTAAAATTGCTCTTCTGGTCTCTGTACTTCCTCAGAGAGGCTAAGGTCTACGTGATAGGCTTTAAGAATTCGATTATTAAATTCCTCTTTTTCTTTTTCGCTGAATTTGCGAATGATGGACTGAGGATCGAGGTCTAGCGTTCGGTTCCTGTCTGTTCCTTCTGTTTCGGTTTTGTCGTTTGACTTGGGGGGTTGCTCCGAATCAAAAGAGAAATTTTCAATTTTTACCTCTTCAGCTTCTACATCAATAACATCGCAGATTTTCAACAGTCTGTCTTTGAGCTGATTGGCAGACTTAGTTGATTTGACAGAGGCAATTAACCCGTGAGAGACAATTTCCATATTGTCCAGGAATTGCTCTTTGGGTGGGTCGCTTTCAATGAGAAAGCCATTTTTTTCTAAAACCTGTGCCGTCATAAAGGCTCTTACGCCGGGCATTGTACAGTCAGGAGAAAATTTAATTTTAATCTTAATTTCTTTTTCTTCACCAGTTCCAGATGGTGAAACTTCTTTATTTTCTTTTGCTTTTTCCTGTATTTTTTGTGTATCTTCAGTTTTTTCTTTGTCCTGGTTTTTTTCGGGTGGGGCTGTCTCTTTGTCGCAATTGATAAAGCTTTTGAGTTCTTTATCTAATTCTTTGCAAATTGCTTCTGATAGCGTTGAGCAGATTTGGAGCTCTTCTCCATTGCTTGATATGTATTCAACTATTTTAAAAAGACTGTCGGCTGACTTGATTTGCAGCTGAATAGTGGAAGCTTTAACCGGCACAGAATTTTTGCGGTAATAGTCGAAAATCTCTTCCATTTTGTGGCAGAGTTTGGCTACAGAATTAAATCCAATGGTCGAAGCCATCCCTTTGACGGTATGGACTATTCGAAAAATCTCTTTAATAATTTCTGGGTTTTTAGGTGCTTTTCCCAATTCAGACAACTGCTGAGTCAAAGACTCAAGGTGAGAGTCTACCTCATCAAAGAATAAATCCCAGTATTCGCTCCCAGGTTGCATTAATACTTGTGTGTAAAAGTTAAGTAAATAGGCCTAATTTTAGATATACCCTTTTTTGAAATACCTCTTTGAAATACCTCGGTTTAAAAACAGTATTTGGTCTAACGAGAATATTTAAGTTATTAAGCTTTCATAATTCAACGATTACCTCCGAGAGATATTCTTGTTAGATAATCTAAAATTTAAAGAAACAGTAATTAAAATATTTTGTAAAAAACTTAAGTTCAACAAGGAAAATAAATGAGAATTGCTTTAATTTGTAATCACCCAGTTGCCTTCTCTTCTATCGAAGCGCTTCTGAACGAGAATCTCTTGGTTGGGTTGGCTACTCCTTTTATCATGCACGAAATAACATTTCGTGTCCAAATAATAGCCCAGAGTAAAGGGCTGCCTTTTGCCATGATTGATCCCAACAATAAAGCGGGTTCTATGGAGGCCTGGCTTAAAGAATGCAAGCCCGATGTGGTTGT
>JANRMG010000326.1:0-4497 GCA_033761855.1 Candidatus Caenarcanales bacterium | reverse complement strand
AGGGGCGGATTCAAGATTAAAGCTCCAGCTCTTTGGTTTTACGTTTAAATTACCTAAAATACCAAAGTTTTTACCTTTATAGCTCAACTCATTGACTGTCACGGTTTTAGCACGGAAATCTACTTCTCCGTTTCCAAAAATTTCCTCTACATTAGAAAGATCCTGAGAAAGAAAAACTTTGCCATTACCAATTTGGACCTTATAAAAGTTGGTTCCAAAATTAAAACGCAAAGATTTCCCTCGGGGAAAGGCTCTAGCAAAGACCGGAACCGAAATTAGCTCATCAAATTCGATTGTTGGTTTTTGAATTAGGGTTCTTTCTACAAGAGTATTAATTAAATCGTGCGGGTTTACCATTCCGCGTATTCTTATTTCAAGATTCTGCAAAGTGTTGTTAAGCTGTGCAGAATTGCTAATTGCCATGAGTCGTTGAATTGGTGGCAATTGTGCTTCTAAGTTGAACCTACTTTTGTTGCCTATCCTAAGTTGTAGGTTTTGAAAAGCCAAATTACCTTTTTTATCAAGCTTGAGATCTCCCTTTAATTCATCAAATAGACGGTTACCTTTATAGTTGATTAAAAAGTTTTTTGGATTCAATTGAAGTTTTGTAAATTTTTGTCCAGCATAGGCCACATCATAGTTAAGACTTCCTTCAAATCCAAAATCTTTTAAGTTTTGCTTTGTCTTTTGGGCAGATGGAAGGCTGTCCAAGATTCCCTTTATATCGTCAAAGAAAACCTCTCCTTTTAAGCTCAAACTACTTGGCTGAAAACTCTTATTGTTAAGAGCAATTGCAGTTGAGATGAAACTTTTAGAATTATTGTAATTGACATCCAAACCGCTCAATGAAAGCAGGCCCTTACGGTTTGAAGCATAAGTTAAATTGTAAGTGCCGCTTTTTAAATAGATTGGGTCTTGAAGTGTGCTTAAACTTGCAAGAAAATTCTCTAACTGTCCGTTAGCTTTGAGAGAGGAAAACTTACTTCCTTTAATTTGAATATTGGCTTTTGTATTCTTAATGAATCCCTTCAGAAGGCTGATTTCTTTGCTTGGGTTGTTTTGTAAAACACTTAAATTTCTTGCGTTTACTTCTAGGTTTCCATCAATTGTGCCTTGCCACTGCCAATTAAGTTTTCCGGTTGCTGTCAGGGGTTCGTAGCTGCCGTTTTGGTTGAGGGAAGCTAAAGAATCAAGATTAATTAAAATACTTTGTCCTTCTGTCCTTATGCTGCCTTTACCATTTTTTAGAGAGAAATAGGGCTTGTCAGAAGTTACTTCAAGCGCCGAGAGATCCAAATAGGCCTTTAAATTGAGCGGATCTGTGTAGTTGATATTTCCCTTTAAATGACCTTTTAGAGTCTTTAGATTTTGCCTTTTTACAAGGCCTGTAAGAGAAGAGAAATCAAAGTCTTCGATTGAGAGATTAAGCTCTTGCACCCCAAATTTTTGCAAAGGGTTAAGAGAACTGTTAAGAGAATTGTTAGCAAGTTCTTTGCCGCTTGAGTCTCTTAGACTTCTCTTCAAAGGTCTGGCGGTTATTTTAAATTGAGAAAATTCTGCTGAATATCTGTCTAAGCCTTTTTGTAAGTTGAGGTTAAATTTCTCTGGAATTTCTAAGCTGACTATAAGTTCTTCCAAGTGTCTCTTTGGGAGTATTTCTGAGCGCTTTTCTAGATGTTCTTCGGGAAGCTGAATATAACCAGTTACCAAGGCCTGAGAGTTTGAATTAACAAGTATGGGATTAGATGAAAATGCTTGAGAAAGTTTGGTAGCGCACTTAGAGAGCTTATCCAGCTTGGTGTTTTGTAGAATTAGCCTGGTTGATTGATTAGGGGAGGACGCAAGAGTTAAAAATGAAGACTTCAAATTAAGATTTTCGAAATCCAAAATGCTTTTAAGATCTTTGGTTAAGTTAATGCTCCCTTTGAGGGTAAAATCGTTGCAGTCTCTAAAAGCACTTCTTTGAGCATCATCTTGATTTGGTCTAATTGAGAGTAAAAGCTCTTTACTAGAGGCTTTTACGAGAGCTTTACCCAAATATTTGGTTTTAAGTTCAACCGCTCCGGTGACTAAGAGCTGGTTTTTCTCATCGAGTTTAAATTTCAATTTGTTGGCAAAAAGCTCTAAATCTATTTTGTTTCCAATTAAACCCTTGGCTAAAAGGGCGTTATCGTCGATTAAAGCTTTAGTGTTCCATTGGTTGACAAACAGATTGCTGCGATTAAGTTCTAATCGGTTTAGTTTATTTAGTGGAACTAACGATGCACTATTGGATGTATCAGCGGTGGATGTATTAGTCGATTCACTTGTAGATTCACTTTCGGATGTAATGTAATCCTTAATGAAAAGGTCATCAACAATGATGGTGTTTATAAAATTAGGAATATTTGGAAATCTTAGAATTTTCGATTTTTCTGATTGTTTAAGTTTAATGAAGGGACTTTTTAGATAAAGCTTGCTGCCAAAAAGACTGAATCTAAGCTCTTGGACACTTAAGGTGTTGTTGCTGGTTGTGCATTTGATTAATGCAATTTTTCCAAGCCCAGTCCAAAGCTTTTTCTCGCACTTTAAAGGTGCTCCAAATTGTTTGATCGAAAACTTTTCGACTTCGCTCCACCAAAGGTTAATGTTAGAGATATACCAAAAACTAAAAATCCCGAAAAGCATGATTACAAATGGGGTTCCAAACAGAAGCCAAACTTTTTTTATTCCAGTTTTTTGTTCTTTAGCATCCATTAGGTGCGGTTTTAAAGTGTGCGTTTTGAGAGAAACTTGTTAGAAAAATATTATGTTGTCTTTCAAGATAACATAGCTATGTTAAGTTATTTCTGAAGAACTTGTTAGTCTATGTAAGACTAGGTAAGGCTAGAGTTAAGCTGAAACTTAAAGAGAGATTTAATGATTGTGACAAAAATTGTGACAAGGCATAGTCAAAATATAATTCAAGAAAATATTTTATTTCAGAAGAATTTTCTCTTTACTATTTTTTCTTTTGTAATCTCTCTAGCTATCTCTCTGTCGGGTTTGCCAATTTTTTCCCAAACCTATGAACAAGAGAACAACCAAAAATTAATCGCTAATGTCAGCAATCCAAATGTTCAGGTCATGTTTTTGAAGACCTTTGAAGAAAAGTGTGGGCAAGAAAATAACATCTGGGTCGGCGGCACGGATTCCCTTCATCTGATCAAAGATCCCAATCTTCAGGAGGCCTTAAAGATTCAAGGAATCAAAGAGAGTCATATAAAAGATGTAATTTTTAACGAAAACAAATATTGGATAACCACTCACAATGGACTTTACTACATTAATCCAACAGCAACAAATAAAGTTACCCGCATAGATGGCTTGCAAGACACTATTGTTGTTAAGCTTTATTTTCTTCCCGGCCGGATAATCGCTCAGGATTGGCTTAAAAAGCTTTTTGAAGTTAATCTCCAAAGTAATAAAGCCTTTTCAATCGAAGAAATTAACAGTAAAAGTGTTTTCCAGATTATTGATTCTTTTCCTTTTGAGGGAGAGCAAGAGCAAAAATACACAGCTAGTATTTGGGTACTTGGTTCCAATGAGGGAGGACTGCTTCGGATCGAAAAAAATAATCCAAGACAGATTTATGAGTATCCTCAGTTGAAGAATGTAAAAATCTCTAGTATTCAGCAAATCGATGATTCAATCTGGCTTTTAACACAGAATGATGGATTGTATAAAACTACTTTGAGAGATCTTAATAATGTGCAGTTTGTCTCTGGTTCCGAAGGCATGACTATTGCCAAGCTCCAAAAGATTAATGGTCATACAATGGCAGTTACGCTTAACAAAGGTATTTTTACCTTTGAGACCTCTTCCGAAGGAGAGACGAGAGCAGAACCATTTGTTGATTTTTTGGATGAGCAGATCAGCATAGTGCAAGAATCCGATGATTATATTTGGCTTGTTGGTGATTTTATGGGCCAGTTGGTAAGAGTTAAAAGGCAAAAAAAGGAAACCGAAAATATCTCGGATAAAACAGAATATTTAATTGTTAATGAATTTCAAAATCAAAAAATCATAGCTATCTTCCCTTATGGAGGCTACTTGTGGATTTTGAACACCAATGGTAATGTTCTTCGAATTAAAGAAGAAGAGCCCACTAAGGTTCAATTCATGAGGGAATTACAAGGCAAAAGAGTGACTGCCATGAAACTAGTTGAAGGTAATTTAGTTTTTGAGTCTTTTGAAGGAGCTTTTATAAGCCTGCTTTCCAATCCCTCTGCGGTTTTGCCAATCAGTGGTTTGGAAGGCAAGAGGATAAATGCCATTTACTTTAAAGACGGTCAAATCTGGGGGGAAACTTATGACCACTCAATTTATCGCATCGATCCAAAAGAGATGACCCTGGCTCATCACGTCGCAGAGCTGCAGGGCATAAACATTTGGAATATTCTTAGCCATCAAGGAAATTATTTAATCGCCTCTAACAAAGGAGCTTTTATAATTTCTAAAAACAATTTAAATGCTGCG
>JANRMG010000325.1:0-2391 GCA_033761855.1 Candidatus Caenarcanales bacterium | reverse complement strand
AAACTATTAACTGCTGCTTGTAACGTTAAGTTTGGGATTACTTAGCTGGTTATTCAAAGTTAAATCCTCGGTTTCGTCTTTTTCAATCTCTTTACTATTAACAAAACGATTCACAATAACCGCAGAGAGACAGTCTCCGGTTACGTTGGTCATTGTGCGGCACATATCTAAAATACGGTCAACACCCACAATTAAACCAATTGCATCAATTGGCAGACCAACAGCCTGTAGAACCATAGTGGTGGTAATCAACCCTCCGTGAGGGATTCCAGGAGTACCGAGGGTAGAAAGCAAAACCATGGCCACAATAAAAATTTGTCCTTTAATCGATAAGTCGATACCCGGAATTAAAGGTGCATAGGCTTGTGCCAAAAATAGAGTTACAACTGCCTCATACAGTGCGGCTCCATTCATGCTCATGGTTGAACCAATGGTGACAACAAAGCTGGCAATTGATTGAGGAACTTTTAAATTTTCTTGCACGCATTCCAAGCTTACGGGCAACGTAGCCGCAGAACTCGATGTTCCGAGGGCTGTCAGCATGGCGTCCTGAACACCAGCAAAGAATTTGAGCGGATTCATTTTACCAACTAACCAAGCCAGAAGAGGCGTAACCACGAAGAGCATTGTGGAAAGAGCCAAAACGACGGTTATCATATATTTGCCGACACTCACGAAAGGAGCCAATCCAGTGCTGCCTACTGTTTTAATAATTAAACCAAAAACCCCAAAAGGGGCCAAATACATTATCCAGTGAGTAATCTTTAGCATTACTTTGAAAACTTCTTCAAAAGCCTTAGAGAGCGAAGCGGTTTCTTTGCCGCCTTTAATTAAGGCAATACCAAAAACCAAAGCAAAGAAGATAACCTGAATCAGTTGATGGTCAGAGGATAAAGCACTGAAAATATTGCTTGGAATAATTTGTAGAAAGAAATTCTCGTGTGTATGTTGGGTTAAGTGACCCACATCAACTTTAGAAATAGAAGAGACGTCGAAGCCGACGCCAGGTTTGATGAGGTTAACAAAGAATAAACCAATTACTGCTGCGATGAGCATGGAGATTTTAAAAGTTAAGAAGGTAATCAAACCAACCTTGCCAAGCTGGTTGGCCTTCATGTGGCTGATGCCGTTAATTAAAGAACAAAAGATAAGAGGGATGACTATCATCTTTAGAAGCCTTAAGAAGACTTCTCCCATCCAAGAAAAAGTATCAACTGTGATTCCTGTGCCTTTGATTAAAGCGCATGCACCAGCACCTTTAAAGAAACTATTAAAAAAGCTGGTTTCGTCTCCGCAAGAGCTAAAGCCAAGACCCACAAAGATCCCAACTGCCATAGCAATTAATATTTGCCAATGTAAATCGAGCTTGAATCCTTTTTTTTCGGGGGGTTTTATATTGTTGTTTTCAGATTCGCTCGCGGTTGATATTTGCATTTCTTAATAATTTATAAATTTATCGATGCCTTAAATTTACTCTAAAGCGAGAGATGAAGTCAAAAGTTATGTCTTGAATTGTTAAAAGTTTTGTCTAAGCTATTCAGTTTCAGTAAATAGTTCAGTAAGAATTTGTCTGCTAACCTGAGATGAATCTGTATCCCAAGCAGGTTTGGCAATTTCAAATTCTTTGTCCCCAATTTTAATCTTCGGTGGTGTTCCATCAACAAATGTAACTGCCTTGTCTCCAATTGCAGAGAATAAACGCTGACCCAAAGTCATGTTTTCAGCCCCATCCGTTGGTGCTGTTGCATCAGAACCGCTATCCAGTTCTTTTAAGGCTGTGAGGTTAGCATCATCACTCCAGTCTATTAAAAAAGACAGAGCAAATTTCTGAATGTCCTCAGGAGATCTGTTTGTCAGTCCGTCTGTTTGGTTAGAGTAAGTTGCTATCCAGGCCTTAGCTCTGTTTGTTATATCAGCTTCTTGGGCTTTTTCTGTGTTCGCAATTAAAGCCAAATTATTTAATGCTTTAAAAGAAATATCTCCATTGAGGATCGGTCCAGGACCTCCAAAACCTTCTTTGTTTGTAAGATATTTTTGAGTGGTTGTTCCAAAAATATTATTTTGGATTGCTTCTTGATTTGCTGCATCAGCCACAAATCCTTTAAAGGTCTCTTTAACTTTATTAATTTTCGCTTCATCCCCACCAAGAGCAGTAACAAGCCCAGATGAAACAATTAATCTAGTTGAATAATCAAATACTTTTTTGTATTTTGCATCATTTTGTTTTTGTGCTTGTTCATAGCTTCTGTTCTTTAAAATTACATCTGGCGTTACAGCTGCTGGATCACCAGTTTTAAAGTTATTACCATCTTTTGTAATTTCTCTAGCAGCGGCCGAAGCGTCTTTTATGATTTGTAAACCATCTTTAAGTTTGGTTTTTTCTTCCTCGGT
>JANRMG010000324.1:0-6521 GCA_033761855.1 Candidatus Caenarcanales bacterium | reverse complement strand
AATTTACTTCTGGCATCACGTGCCGAAACTTTATGTGAGTTTTTCATGAGAATTACAAATATATGTATCTAAAGTATATTATATACAAAATGTACACAAATTAACCATAAAACTCACTTAAACCAAATTTGTAAATCTTCTTCAACTATTGGGCAAGTAAGTATTAATAGAAAACTTTCAAAAAGTTATCTTCATGGCAGAAAACGATACAAAGACCTCAACCCAATACATTATTTTTACCCTCGTGAACGAAACTATGGGAATCCCCATACATTTTGTTCGTGAGGTTATTAATTTAAACATGCACAACCTCTACCAGATACCGGGCTCACCGAGCTATTTCAAAGGGGTAATTAATCTTAGAGGGCAGGTAATACCGATTGTTGATGCCAGAAAAAAACTCAATTTCGGGACTAGTTCGCCACCCTCTAACAATCCAAAGTCCATTATCGTAGAGCACGAGAAAGAGCATTTTGGGCTGGTAGTTGATAGTGTTGAAGAAGTTGCATATATACGTGATGATTCAATTGAACCGGCACCCGGTCCTTTATCATCAAGTAATAAAGACCGAAAGATTGGAAGGATTTCTGGGAAAGATAAAGACGGTAAGGATCGCTTTGTTTTTTTATTGTCCAAAGAGGTTCTCTTTGGAGAGTTCGAATCAAAGGAAGCACTGATTCCATCCCAGTTTAGAAAGGTACTCAATGAAGTATCTATCAATAAAACCGAATAGCAAACATTTGAAGGAGACCCACTAATGACCCGTAAATCACCATCAGTTCTTATTGTTGATGATGCCTTATTTATGCGAACCGTACTGAAGGACATTTTGACTAAGAACGGCTACGATGTAGTAGGTGAGGCCACTAATGGCTACGAAGCAATTGAGAAGTATCAAGAGCTTCATCCAGATATCACTACCATGGACATTACGATGCCAGAACTCGATGGTATTGAAGCCCTCAAAAAAATAATGGAAGTCGACAGCAATGCCAGAGTAATTATGTGCTCAGCAATGGGACAGCAAGGCATTGTAGTTGAAGCAATCAAGCATGGCGCTTGCGATTTTATTATTAAGCCATTCCAACCAACCCGCGTTCTTGAAGCTTTAGAAAAAGCTGTACAAGTAGCCGCCGAAGGTTAAGTTTTTCCTAAATCAAAAAAGTCACAATTTTTTGTCGGTTTGAATTGCGACTTTTTTTAATTTGATAACTTCTCTCATTTAAACTTTTCAGACAAATACCTAGAATTAATGAGACTTTTCCATTAACATGATAAGTCCTTCATAAATTCTAAAATGCTTTTTTACTTATATATTATTGTTGCTTCTGGGCTACTTGCAGCTGGCTTTTTACTCGGTGATGCTTACTGGTGGCTTGCTTTAGTTAATTCCTTTAGATACTGGTTATTTTTGCCTTTAATTATTTTTTGGATAGAGCATCTCTGGATCGGGCTTGAGAAAATTCCCGGAATATTTTTGGTAACCCTTACGGGTTTGTGGATTTATTTTTATATTTGGTTTCCATTTTACGAAGGCTTAGACAAAAAAGATGCAACCGCTCAGACCGGTCCACAGGTAAAGGTAATGAGCTTTAACCTTCTTTATAAAAACCAAAACCTCGACAAAGTGATTTCAACCATCCAAAGCGAAGCCCCAGACATTGTAGCTTTGCAAGAGACCACCCAATCAAACGCTACAGTTATAAAAGACAAACTTGCCAAAGATTATCCTTATGCTTCCTTCCACTCTAAAAAAGAAATTATTGGTGTCAGCACTTTTAGCAAATTCCCGATTGAATCAGACGCTTACATTCCCACCAAAGTTGGTTATTCAGAGCTTGTAAAAATAAAACATCCAAGCCGCGAGTTTTATTTAGTTAACGTCCACACCGAATCCATAGACCCGCTCGATTTATTTGGCAACACCAAAAATATCCTCAGGGCCTACAAAGACAGAGAGCAAATGCTAAAGGACATTATTGATTCACTCAAAGAAAGCTCAATTCCGCTTAATAATTCAATTATCGTCGGAGATTTTAATTCAACTGATGGAAATTATCTCTACCGGATTATGAAGTCTTATGGTTATAAAGACTCATACAGAGAGGTTAATTCAATTTTGCCTTCGGCCTTTACTTTCCCTAACAACGTTGAAGGCCTCCTCAACAGGCAAGGCAAGTTTTTCCCAATAATAAGAATTGATTTTATTTATACTGGCCTTAGCTTTAAGCCAATAAAGAGCGAAGTGATAGACACTGAGACAGGCTCCGACCACAAACCGCTGGTGAGTGTTTTGGGGTTTGTTTAAAAACGAAATAATCCCCCACACCCTCTATTCAAAGCTAAAGAAGAAAAGAGTTGCACCCCCTTTAATAAAGGGGGCCGAGAAACCATCAGTGATTTTATGGATTAGTTTTGTTCGAGGGGGGATTATTTCCCTTATTGTGGGATTAAACTTCCAACAACTCCAAATTCGGCTTCGATTCCTGAGTTCCTCTTTCACAAGCATCAATTGAATACAAGATTTGACGAGCAAGCGCTCTAAACTCCATAGCTGCTACCGATGAAGCATTTCCTTTTTTCTGTTTTTCCAACTGAAAAATGGTTGTGCCCTGCCCAGTCGATTGAGCAACACAGTTGCGGTTGTGAATTATTTGATCAAAAACATTGAGTTTGAATTGGTTTTTAATTTGCAAAATTGGCTTGCTAACGTTAACGGCCAAATCAACATTGTTTCCAACCACCCCTAGAATTTTTATGCGGTTCTTGGTTCCCTGCAATAAGTGACTCAAACCGTAAATCGAAAAGGGCTTCAAGTCGCTCGGAACAACCATGTAGTCACCAGCTAAGATTGCCAATTCAAAAGAAATATCCATAGCTGGAGGAGTATCAATAAAAATGAAATCGTATTTAGCCGCTTTAAGAGCCTGAATTCGCTCTTTTAAGAAATGTTCAGGTCTGTTGTTTTTGTTTTTTCTAAACTCATGCAGCGCCTGATACAGATTGATGTTTGAAGGAACTAAATCAATGTAGTTTCCATTGGCATTATCCCAAATTATCTTATCCATTGAGGTTCTTGGATAATCCTGAAAAAGATTAACTATGTTTCTTTCCTGCGTATTAGGTGGATAAATGCCCAACCCGAAAGTTGAATTAGCCTGAGCATCTAAATCAATTAACAAAACTTTATAACCATATTCTTGTAAAGCCGCAGCCAGATTGATGCTTAAGGTCGTTTTTCCAACGCCACCTTTGTTGTTGTAAACGGTAATTACTCTGGTTTGGCTGCTCTCTTCGGTTTCTTCTTCAAAGAGTTGTTTATCCAAAAGAAAAGTAAGTTGCTCGTGGGCTTGACGCGATCTAATATCCTGATATTCAGCAACTCTGTTCAAACGTCCATCCAAAGAGTATTCGTAAACAATTAGTTCGGTGCCATTGGTTAGAACTCCGTATCTGGCTTTTTTTAATGCATTTTGCTTAAACCAATACTCTATTTGGTGCGAGTAAAGAGCCAAATTAGATTTTGGAGATTTGGTCTCAACGAAAAAATAGGGCTCAAAGCCTCTGTCGGTTTCTTTGCCAACTATAAAGTCGGTTGTTCCAGTTTCACTTTGGTATTCTTGCCTCCACTCGTCGGGGGTATAGCCCAAAAAGAAAAGCAATGGTGCAATAAGTTTTGTACTAACATCACCTTCGGAATGGCAGTTTGCAAGCTCTAGTTGATTTTGCCAAAAGTCTTTCATAATTTAAAGTGTTCTGGAACTGATATTAATGGTTTTAGTATTCCCTGCCTAAACAATGGATAACCCTAAAAGCCAAATTTTTATTTGTAGAAAAACTGTTTTTGTAAAAATTTTTAGGCCATAAAATTGATATTGACAAAATGAATTTGGAGAGGAAAGCAAAACATAAGGGTAAAAGACAGATAGCGTAATAGTGACCTTATAACTACAAAATAATGACTAACCGCCACAGAAGCCAAAAAGGCGCCGTTCCAATTCACATTCCATTACTAATATTTGTTTACACTCTCGTTTTTTTAGTGAGTGTAGAGTTTGTAATGCTGTTCTGGTTGCAGTCTTCCTTAAATACTGCAGCGAGACAAATTGCAATTGCGGCAGCAACAAACACTGCTTTTCCAGTAGAGGATGTTCGTAATCGATGTATTCAAGCAGCTCAATCTGTAAATGCTGTTGGACCAGGTTACCATTCAACAGTCAGACAAGACTATATAAGCGGTCTCGAAACTGGAATGAAGAATTACAGCATTGCTGATTTTGATCCAGGAATGAACAATCAAGGCGGACAAACAGGAGCAGCAGGTGCTCAAGAAAGTCTTAGAGGACAACTCAGCGAAATGGGAGCTGGAATACCACAAGGTGGTTTTTGGAGAGGCGCAGGCTCTAACAGACAACTTGGCGGTTGTTTTGCTTTAAGAAACCCAGTAACAAAACAGGTCACTTTCTATACAGTTATTCACAGCGGCTGTACATGGCCAGTATTTTTAAAAGGCTTTTTTAACTTAACTCACCGGATGAGCGGAACCCAAGGTAACGTTGGGGGCTTAAATAAAATGGATTCTCACGTTGCTGGAACAACCCAACGTGGCGGCGCAATCCAAAACCAAGGTTTTTGCGGCTGGCTAGAAGGAAGAGGAACTTATGCGGCTAAAGCTTCCGGAGTGGATGCAATCGGAGTTAACCGTTCTCTCTTAACAACTGGTGTCAGACCTTGTATTTTCTGTACACAAAACACTTGCGACATAGATGGTAAAGCAGACCAAACACAAATTATTAATGGTGGAATCGGCCAAGATGGACGAGTAACAGGACAAACAGGTATAGCTAAGCCTTATGATACTTATGGTCCAACCAACGAAAACAGACCAAGACCAAACACTGCCATCATTGGAACAGGACAGAGAGTCTATGCAATCGACCAATGGCCACAAGCCAGAGGTGGTTATTGCGAGAGATGTCAACAACCTTGCCAACTTTATGAAACAACCGAACCTGGACACGTAAACCACAAGTACTGCCATGGTATGGACGAAGATCCAGCTGGTATTAGAACCATTGTAAACTGCGGAGACATAGATCCACTTATCATTGTAGGTTTAAGATACGCTTGTCAAGGGGAGATGCACCCAGACGGACGCATGATTCCAACCGAAGTATTGGGCAGATGCGACCACTACTTTAGAGTTGTTCCTTGCGGATACCCAGATGAATACGGCGTTTCCATGCCTCACGTTGCTGGCGACGTTACTAACCTAGATGGACAAGGCGGCCCTGTAATTGTTAGAAGACAAGGTACCGGCTGTACAGATACAAAAGTATTTTGCCGTAATGATAGTGTTGAAGTTAAACCTTGGGTAGGACCTTTCTGGGCAATTGGTGCCAGTGCTACCGGTTCAGCCGAAGACTTACACAAGAAAATCGAAGATAACTATAACAAAGTTGACGATCCACAGCACAGACCACAGGATCTTCAAAAGAATCCTCTTGCTAACCCATTGGATCAGTTAATTCCTTACAACCAAGTCTGCGACGTTTGCAACCCCGGAAGCCCGAAATGCGGATTCTTCGGAACTTGCAAAAACAACGAAGATTATTGGAAAGAAGCTAGAGTTATTATTCGTGGTCAGTGGTGGACAAACACCTCATTCTATGAACTCAACCCAATGTACTTTGAACTTGAGTGCAAGTATAGAAGAGATTGTCAATTACAACACTGCTGCTGGGGCGTATGGCACTCTAATCGTTCAGAGTTAATGAACTACTGTTCTGCAAGAAAATTATCCAGAGTAATAGAAAGAAAAACTTGCGGAGATGATAGGTGGAATGAGTGGACCTATGAAGGTTATCCAAACGCCGAAGCCGAAGAACATACTTGGAGGACCTTACCAAGAGATGGCGGATTCCCTCAATGTTCAACTGCTGCTGTTAAGCGTTTAGACCAAAAAGTTGGTGAATGCTGCGCCGTTCGTGTAGCAAGACTAAAATGTGGTCCAAAAGGATGCTGTCCAGAAAAGCTTCCCACACCACCTCAATTATTACCAGCACCACAGTGTGTTAAGTGCAACAGCGCTAATCCTAACCAGTGCAAGATTCGTTGCATCAAGAAACAACAATACAGTGGTATCGGTTTCTGCCCACACATTGAGTGCTTCAAATTAGGCGGAAAATGCCCAATGAGAAAACCAATCTGCCGTTATGGTAAATGCAGAATTCCATCAACGGGTACTCCGACAACTTCTGGAGCGACAACTACGACAACAACGACAACGACTTCTGGAACCATTATCATAATTGGTCCAACTCCTCCTCCAATAATTGATCGTTGTTACTACAACTGTACTCCTGGCAAACCAAGAACTTCGTCTTCATCGTCATCATCGTCTTCTTCATCGAGTGGACAACCAGGCGATTGCAAGAAAAAATGCGACCTCTACTACAGTCCTCTTGTGGTCAGCTTAAACGGAAAAGACATTAGTCCATCTACTAAGTCCGTTTCATTCA
>JANRMG010000323.1:0-3454 GCA_033761855.1 Candidatus Caenarcanales bacterium | reverse complement strand
ATTAAACAGAATATAATTTATTAGCTCTTATGGCTAGCAGTTTACTAGATTTATTAAGGTATTTTAGACTCTAATCAATTTAACATAAAAACAGAATCTTTCAGGAGTTTAATTAAGAAAAGGTTAAACACTTTATTGAATTTCTTTAACTTGTGATTTATATAAAGTAGGGGGATTTTTTATTTTATGTGTAACTAATGGCAGGATATTTTTAACGCAAAAAAAGGCATTTTGAGCTGATTGATTGAGCAAATTGAGAGTTTTATTCTTTGCAATTGAGAAAATAAATTTTTCTTGAAGCTCAAACGTTTCAAAACTTAGATTATTATCAAAATCTGTTTTTATTTCCTTATTCTTTAAATCGACAATAAAGTTTGTTTTTTTCATAATAGTGAATATACTCTCTGAATGAAGCTTTGCTAAGGCTTCTTTTAAAGTCCAAATAACATAAAAGTTTTGGACTACCGGGTTTGAATTTATAAAATCTTTTTCCTTTTTACTAAAGTTTTTTTCTGCTATTCGCTTAAAGTCTCTGAGCTTTAGGAACTCCAGATCAATTGCCACATTATTACTAGAAATAATTAAAACAAGGCAGCCAGCCGAATGAGAAAGGCTAAAGGACAAAGTTGTTTTTGGAAAAACAACCTCTGGCCTTCCCTTGGAGCTGTTTTCAATAATTATTTGATTTGCCTGACAATTTAGTTTTTGAGCCAAAAGGCTGCGAAGAATCACGCGGCCGATTAAAAACTCTTTTTGAGATTTTAATGATTTGCTTGAAAGGAATCTTTGTCTTTCAGATTCAGAAAACAATAATAAACAGTTTTGGATAAAAGATTCATCCACCAGAAAATCATTGAGGTTTGCAATGAAAATTTCCATTAAAGTCTTCTAGACAGTCCGAGAAAAAAGCACATTCTTCGAAGATTTAAGATAAATGTCAAAGACCATGGCAATATTTCTTAAAAATATTCTACCGAGGCTGGTGACTTCTACTTTCTTATCGGTAATTTTTATGAGTCCATCGTTTTCCAAATCGGGAAGTTGCCTTAATTCATCGGCAAAGTAATGTGTAAAATTCACAGAAAACTCTTTTTCAATTTCTCCAAAAAGCAAAACTCCATGGCAAAGCAATTTAGAAATTACAGCTCTGCGCAGTAAATCGTCTTGGTTGCAAACATAGCCTTTTTCGATTGGGACAAGCTTTTCGGCAGTATAGTTTTCGTTAAAAAACTCCAAATACTTATTTAATTTCTTTTCGTTTTGTGTAAAAGTATTATCAATAGAACCAATTGAAGTCATTCCCATTCCAATTAAGTCAAGTCCGGCTTTGGTTGTGTATCCTTGGAAGTTACGATGCAAAGTTCTTTCTTGTCTCGCGACCGAGAGCTCATCTTGGTGTTTCGCAAAGTGATCCATGCCAATGTATTCGTAGCCGTTTTGGCTAAATTCCTTCATGGCTTCGCAGAAAATTAAAAGCTTTGTATCCCTCAACGGAAGCTGCGATTCAACGATGTGCGCTTTCTGAAAAGGCCGAAGTGAAGGCAAGTGCGCATAGTTAAATAAAGCAATGCGGTCTGGACTTAGTTTAATGACTTTATCTAAAGTTTCTTTAAAGCTTTCTACCGTCTGTAGAGGCAATCCGTAAATAAGGTCGAAGTTTATACTCTCGTAACCAAGCTCTCGGCAATGGTTTACAAGAGCTTCAACCATTTCATAGCTCTGTATACGGTTAACGGCCTCCTGAACCTGTGGATTGAAATCCTGAACGCCCAAGCTAACGCGGTTGAAGCCAAGCTTTTTTAACAAAGTCAGCTGCTCAAAGCTTGTAACGCGCGGGTCAATCTCAATACTGATTTCGCTGTCATCAGAAAAATCAACGTTAAAGTTCTCTTTTATCTTGCTGAAGAGCATTTCCAGCTGCTCAAGATTTAAAAAAGTGGGTGTACCGCCACCGTAGTGAATTTGCTTTACTTTTCTCGTCTTATCAACTTTTTGCCCGACAGCCTCTATCTCTCGGTACAAAGCCTGCATATAAGGTTCCGAGTTCTCCGAACGAGGGCTGACGACAAAATTACAAGCACAGTAATAGCAGGCAGTGCGGCAAAAGGGAATGTGGAAATAAAGTGAAATGTCTTTTTGACTTTGGTTAGAGCGTTCTATGGCTTCTAGCCAATCTTTAGTCTTAAAATCACCAGACCAAATCGGAGCGGTGGGATAACTTGTGTATCTTGGCCCCATTTTGTCGTATTTTGCCAAAAGTTCACTCGAAATCGTGAGCTTTTCATTTGGCAGTTCTATGATGTAGTCAGTCATTTGTCGTTTTCCAACTTTTATTCCAAATCCTTACTCGCTCTTACAAAAGCTTTGGCACTTTCAACTTTGGCTTCTGGAGTGACTCCGTGGCCTAAGTTTAAAATATGTCCGCAGGGTAACTTTTGTCCTTCTTCAATCAATTTTCTGGTTTCAGTATAAGCACTTTCGGCATCTATAGTTAACTTTAACGGATCGAGGTTTCCTTGCAGACATTTAATTGTATTCTTTTTCTTCTTGCCAATTTTTTTCCAAGCTTGGGTAAGACTTGTCCGCCAATCCAAACTCAAAATATCCGCTCCGACCTCAGCTAAATCCTCAATAAAAGGGCTTGAGCCTTTTGCATAAATTATTTTTGGTGTTCCCGAAGGCAATCACGCAAAAATTTCTTTGTAATAAGGCAAATCAAATTTCTTAAAATCCTCCTCCGAAAGCTCACCCGCCCAAGTGTCAAAGAGTTGCACCGCATCAGCTCCAGCTTCGATTTGCGCATTTAAATATTTAATTGTCATATCGGCAAGATTATCTAAGAGCTTGGTAGCTAGCTTTGGATTAGTCCACGCAAGTTGTTTAGCCCGAGAGAACTCTCCACCGCGAGCGGTTCCGCCTTCGGTTATGTAATTTGCCAAAGTCCAGGGTGCTCCTGCAAAGCCTAAAGTTGGAACATCAAAATCTTTTTCTTTTAATTTTTGTTTTAAAACTTTAATGGCATTGCAAGTGGCGTTTACATTATTTCCAATTTTAAAAGATGCCAATATTAGGTCTTGAGGAGCGTCAATCCGAATCCCTCCGGTTTCAGGGAAGTCAATTCCAATTCCAAAATCAGCGAGAGGAAGCAAGATGTCTGAGAAAATAATCGCAGCATCAACGCCAACAATCTCGACCGGCTGCACTGAGACTTCGGCAGCTAGTTCTGGGTTACGGCACAAATCCAAGAATCTTAAATTCTTGCGGATTGCTTGGTATTCGGGCAAGTATCTTCCGGCCTGTCGCATGAACCAAACGGGCGGGCGCTGAAGAGCACTCTCTCCGTTGCAAGCCTTAAAGAAAAGTTCTTTACTGCTAATTTTTTTGCTTTCGATTGTCTTAGCGGTTTTGCTCATTAAATGAAGAACTATAAGTTAGTTAAATTTTATTTCTTTAG
>JANRMG010000322.1:0-9876 GCA_033761855.1 Candidatus Caenarcanales bacterium | reverse complement strand
GAGGGTTATTTGATACTCATCCAAGTTAGCAGCTCTCGTTATTGAGCTTATAGAGCCAGGATAAACTATACTGTAAACTTTTTTAGACGAACTGATTACATCACCGACAACATCAAAAATTTCAACATTAGTAACAATTTTTTCATTGGAGGTGCCTTCTCCGTAAACATGGACAAAATCCTGGGTTTGACTTTCGGAACGCCAAGTACCATAAAGCCACAAAGGAACTTCAACTATTTGAAAGTCTTTCTGCAAATCATTAAAGTGCTCATTAGCTTTATCTAAATTAAAGATGGAACCTTCTTGTAAAAAATCTGGTACAGAGGCCAATTGATCCGAAAAATGATTGGCTTCGCTCGAATTGATTTTATATTCTTGTTTTACAAAGTTTGTTAAACTTATTGGGTTTTGTACAACCGCGTTGGAAGCTAAAGAATAAAGAGAAAGAAGCAAAAAGCCTAACATCTTTAGCAATTCAACAGAAGGCAAAATACTCAAAAGACGACCACCAAAAGAATTAAAGTGGTGGTTGACTGAGAGTTTCATTTCTTTGCGATAGTTACAAAGCAAGTTAATGAAAAACATCATTAAATGAGACTTTTGCATACAGACTTTGGCATTCTTAGCAGTGCAATATATTTTTTTTGCCACCACAAATCCGTATGTACGCAGGACAAAGTAAAAATCCAAGGGAAAACTAGAAGCTATTCCAAATTAACCTTAGTCTTTTGGCGCTTCTATTCATTTGTTCACTTTAGTAAAAACTTGAGATTTAATCATGCTGAAACAAGTTCAGCATCTTAAAATTTTTAGATTTTAGGCTTAATTTATTACAATGTAATCAAAACACATTTAAAAAAGTCTCAACAGAAGCAGCATCATGGCCATGCAAGTTTTGAATCTCTCGCCTGAAAAGCTTAGCCTGGCTATTAATGATATATCCGTGCTTTTCAATGATTTCTTTAATCAACAAAGCTCTTACTTTCTCCTCTGAATCATACAACTTAAGCATAAGTGCCGAATCAGGTTTGTCTAAAAAACTTATAAGCGTTAATCCACAAGCTCCAGACTTAGAGACCAACTTATTTTCAAATGCTTTTGTTATTTCGTAATCCAGTCTCCCAGAGCCAGAAACAAAAAAAGCTTCCGATAACATCGCATTAGTAATTTTAAGAATATTTGCGCTCTGAGAAGCCAAATTAAATTTCCCAAAGCCCAACAAAATATTGCGAACCGGCAGGCTAAAAGAAGGAACACCACAACCATCAACAGCAACTTCTATTGAAGAAGTTGGTAATTCACAAAGTTCGGCAACAGTTCTAAGAATTTCGTTTTGCAACGGGTGGCTTGGTGAAAAGTAATTCTTAGAATCCCAATTCATGAGCTTACAAGTAATAACCATTAGGCTATGCTTTCCTGAACAGTTGTTCTGCAAGCGTCTTTTTTTAGGATCATTAATAAAGTAATTAACACTTCTATCTAAAGGAGCATGTTCTCCACATCTTAACTCTTGCCATTCAACGTTGTTTTTATTTAAAAGCTCTCTCACAACATCCAAGTGTTTGTCTGTTCCAGAGTGTGAAGCCGTACTAATTGCAATATCTTTAAGACTCAAAGGGACCTTGGAAGAAATTAAATTTAAGCAAGCTAAAACCTGAAAAGGCTTTGCGGAAGAGCGTAAACATACATTCGTTCTTTCAGCTTGTTTTTCTGAAATAGAAAAACGACCTTCGATAATAGAGGCGTAAAAACCTTCATGCTTTGTCTCAATCGTAGAGGATCTCTTTGTAACTGCTAAAAGCAAAGTAAATAAAAAATGTAAGAAATAAATTAGAGACTAACTTTACAATAAAAAAAAGGAACTAAGTAATAAGTAAAGCTAGAAAGAGAAGAGCAAATAAAAAAGAGGTTTAGCTGATATGCAACACCAGGAGGCTTTGAAAAGAGAAAAATATTTAGCAGTTGAGAAATATATTTTAAGCTAACTACCTAATTACTAAATTTAATTAATTGTATTTAGAGTTTTTACTTAGGTTTCTAACAAGTCTCTAACAGTAAATGGTGCTAACTCCTGATTAATTGAGCATGGAGGAGGGAATAGTTCTAAAAGACTGGAACGGTATTCATATTGACTAAATTGTTCGGTCAGCACGCCTAATTTATTCATTAAGACTACTATTTAGCTTCCTGTTTTTTGCGGTCATCTTTTGAGAATGTTTGCTTGCCTCTCTAAAAGTCACTATGGATGCCTGACCAGTCGAATATTTTTAAATTATATTGCTGTTCTTTTACCACCTCTACCTGAGCCAATAATTTGTTTTGTACCTCCCTGAGTTAATTCATCTGTTTCGGTGGTTAATTCAGCTTTAGTTTGTATAATTTCTTGAGTATGAGCTTGTTAATCTTGTACTCTTCTTGACCCGGTAGAAGAATGAAGCACTTTTTTTGGGCAATGAAAGACTAAAGGTAAAGTTCTAATCATTTGAAAAGCTATGAAACATTTACATGGAAATTATAAATATATTTTCATTCTTAATCTAAGAACTTAAGGATTAATAAAGGTGTTTCAAAAAAATTTTATCAAAACAAAAAGAGCCTCGCGGCCGCAGCGAGACTCTGAAGTTGCAATTTTCTTTAATTGAAATTACTTAATAAAAATATCTGCGACCGTCATCGTAATTGTTGTTCCAAGGTAGTTGTTGATTGTGAAGGCATTTTTGTCTTTGAATGGCTGCAAAACGGCTGTTGCCACCGTATCTGTTACAAGCTCTGTATGCAGCTTTTTCTCTTTGTTTATGCTGGAAAAAAGCACATTGTCTTGGGCTCATTCCACTATTATATTGACCAAAGCTAGAACGTGAATCTTCGATTTCATAGCCCGAACCAAAAGAATGTGCATTGGATAGAGCTGAAACACTACTTACAAAGGTTGATGCAATAAGAAGTAACAAAGATAAAGATTTGGAGAACTTTAACATAAATTTGATCCTCTCGGCTGAAGATAGTTAAAGCATAACTTTAGCTTTACAAAAACGTATTCACTTAAAGAGGTAACCAAGAGAGCCATTAGTAACTAACCAAAAGAACAGCAATAGATGTTCGAAATGCTATTAGATCAAGTATTTGCTAAGAATCGGAATATCTTTATCACCTCTTCCAGACAGGTTAATAATTACAATTTCACTCTCTTTTGTTTTGGGCATTAATTCAAACAAATAAGCCACTGCATGCGATGATTCGAGGGCTGCAAGAATCCCTTCTTTTTGTGCTAAAAGCTTAAACCCTTCCAGAGCCTGCAAGTCTGTTACCGGAAAATATTCCGCACGTCCACTATCTTTTAAAAAAGCATGTTCAGGGCCAACGCCCGGGTAGTCCATTCCAGCAGAAATACTATGAACCTCGTTTATTCTGCCCAAATCGTCTTGCAGAAGGTAACTATAAGTTCCGTGAAGCACTCCGGGCTTGCCCATAGTGAGCGTAGAGGCATGCTTGCCTCCATCGAGTCCTTCACCACCAGCTTCAAGACCTATAAGTTTTACATTCAAATCTTCTTTAAATGCATCAAAAATCCCAATCGCATTAGAGCCGCCACCAATGCAGGCTAAAACATAGTCAGGCAATTTTCCATAATTTTCTAAAGACTGTTGCTTAGCTTCTTTTCCAATCACAGATTGGAACTCCCGAACTATGACGGGAAATGGATGAGGACCACTAGCGGTTCCCAAGATGTAGTGAGTTGACTCAACATTAGTTACCCAATCTCGAATAGCTTCAGAAGTGGCTTCTTTAAGCGTTTGTTCTCCGTTGGTGACGGGATTAACCTTGGCACCTAGCATTTTCATTCTAAAAACGTTGGGCTGCTGCCTCTCAACATCTTTTGCGCCCATGAAAACGGTACATTCAAGACCTAAAAGAGCACAAGCTGTGGCGGTAGCCACTCCGTGCTGACCTGCTCCGGTTTCGGCAATTACTCTTTTTTTGCCTAGCCTTTTGGCAAGAAGACCTTGACCAATTGCATTATTTATTTTATGTGCACCCGTATGGTTAAGGTCTTCGCGTTTTAATAAAATTTTAGCTTTGCCAAAGTGCTCTGTAAGCCTTTTTGCAAAATACAAAGGAGTGGGTCGCCCGATATAGTTTTTATATAAATCATTTAATTCCTCTTTAAACGCCGGATCCAAAAGTGCATCTTCAAAAACCTGTTCTAATTCATTCAGGGCTGGCATTAATGTTTCGGGGACAAATTGTCCGCCAAACTCACCAAATCGACCTTTTCTATTCATAATTGTTAATTTTTATCTTTTTAGTTCTCGTTAATTTTAACAGTAATCCTTCCTCAAACAAAAAGAATCCGAGAAACCATCGATGATTTCATCTATTTTTTGATCGAAAATGGCTAAATCCTAATTTACAAAAAATTAAACAGTTTATAAAAAATTAAATTAAAAAACCAGAACTTAAGAGAAAGATCTTCGTCTTAAGAATTTTATGACACAAATTTTTAAGAAAAATGAAATTAACAGTCAGCGATAAAATTATTTTAGCTAATGAGTTTGAAAAAGCCGCTCAAAGCTATGAGAAGCTAAAATACGAAATTAAAAAAGTAATTGTTGGACAAGATAATTTAATTGAAAAGATTTTTCTAGCAATTCTAATGGGAGGACACTGCTTAGTTGAAGGCCCTCCGGGCCTAGCAAAGACTTTAATCATTAAGTCTTTCAGTGCAGCAATTCAAAGCCATTTTGCCCGCATTCAATTCACGCCAGACCTTACCCCTTCTGATTTGACGGGGATGCAGCTTTACAATCCGCTAAACCACACCTTTGAATTTAAAGAAGGCCCAATCTTTACCAATCTGCTTTTAGTCGACGAAATAAACCGTGCCCCCGCAAAGGTACAAAGCGCGCTTTTAGAATGTATGCAAGAAAAGCAAGTAACTATAGCCGGTCAAACTCACCGAATGGAAGAACTGTTTGTGGTCCTTGCTACCCAAAACCCGCAAGAGCACGAAGGCACCTACCCTTTGCCGGAAGCCCAAATCGACCGCTTTGCTTTAAAGTTAATTGTCGATTATCCCGAACAACATGACGAAGAATCAATTCTTTTAAGATTTTGCTCTGGCAATCTCGAACCCGAAATTAATAATGTTTGTACTGTCGAAGAAATTCTTCAGATGCGTAAACTAATTGATAAAGTTTTTATTGAACCAAAAATTATTCAGAAAATCGTTAAATTAGTTCAGGCCAGCCGTAAGCCCCAAAGCTTTGGACTAAAAGATTTAAATAATATAATCGCCCACGGAGCGAGTCCCAGAGCCTCAATTTATTTGGCGCAAGCCAGCAAAGGTTTGGCTTTGCTTAGAGGAAGAAACTATGTTTTATCTCAAGACTTGTATGATGTCGTTTTTGACATTTTAAGACATCGCATTCAACCCTCTCACCGAGCACAGATTGACGGTATTGAGGCCGAAAACATTATTCAATCTTTAGCAAATAAGTTTATTTTGATGGAAAGTTGAGCAAAAATAAAAAGTATTACAATTTTCTAATAAAAAGTTCATTACGAAAAGCACGAAGCAAAATATAATTGCTTTATTACTTAAAACACCCATGAATAGCAAAAAAAGTCAGATGCGCAACTTATATTCCAAAATTTTTCTTTGTTTAATTTTCGTTTGTTCCCTCCCTTTGGCTTCTAGATGCCAAGACTTTGCAATTGCTCTCAATGAAAGCCTACTCAACAAAGTCATTTCAAGTAAAAAGATTTGGGAATATGAAGACAAAGTTCAAGGAATTTATATAAAACTCAGCAATTTAAAATTTAATATCGTTAACGGAAACATCGTTGGAAGCGCCAAAGTTAATCAATTTAAACAATTAAATTCTTCCAGTAGTGGCGTAATAGCTGGATTAATGCCCAAATTGATTCAAAATGCCTCCGATATGAACGATGTTGGAACCATCAAGCTACAAGCACAAGTCGGTCTCAGCGAAAGTCACCAGAAGATAATTCTTAAGAACACTAAATTTACTTCCTTCGATAACCGCTACCTGCCACGTTTTATAGAAGATGCTTTTGTTCTTAAAGAATTAAATAAAAAGTTTGCCAAAGAAATTGATGGAAAAATTATTTATGAATTTCCTAAAAGCTTTGCCGTTGATATTCTTGATGTAAGGGCTGTAAACAAAGAAATTATAATTGATGGTAATTTGGCACTCCAGAGTGATCTTGGTGAATTTGATTAATAATTTCATTAATCAAATTAATGAATAATCTCTCCTAGTCTGTCATCCTGAAACAAGTTCAGGATCTTATAAATTGTAAATTGTAACAATCACTAAAGTAAATAGATTTCAAGACAAGCTCGAAATGACGTTTGGTTCTGCCAAGTTATAACTGTGAGAAATTAATCCTTAAGATATAATAAATTTACTGCGTTCAATACTCGTGAATCTTGCAAACCAGCCATCCAGCAGAAAAGACAACAGAGGTTACTGAAGAAGGCAAAAGACTAGCTGAAGATCAGCAACGAATAAAAAACTGGAAAAGATGGGGCCCTTATCTCTCGGAAAGACAGTGGGGAACGGTTAGAGAAGATTACTCCGCAAATAGCGATAGCTGGAATTCTTTTACACACAACGACGCAATTAGCCGCGCCTATCGTTGGGGAGAAGATGGATTAATGGGCATAACCGACAGAGAGTGTCGCCTTTGTTTTGCAATTAGTCTTTGGAACAGCAAAGACGCAATATTAAAAGAAAGACTTTTTGGTCTTACTGGCCCAGAGGGAAACCACGGAGAAGACTGCAAAGAACTTTATTACTATCTTGATTCTACACCAACTCACAGCTATTTAAAATCACTTTATAAATATCCACAAGGTGAGTTCCCCTATACAAAGCTACTTCAGGAAAATAAAAAAAGAGGCTTGTCCGGTAAAGAATACGAAATCCTTGATACAGGAGTATTTGACGATAACAAATACTTTGACGTTTTTACTGAATACGCTAAAGATGAGCCCGACGAGATATTAATTAAAGTTACTATTGCAAATCGCTCATCTGAAGAAGCAGTTTTACACTTTTTGCCAACTTTATGGTTCCGCAATACTTGGGTTTGGGGCTGCAAATACGAGGGCTGTACACCCAAACCATCGATAATAAAAAAAGATGGAAATACGGTAGAGACTTTGCATAACACGCTAGGAAGCTTTGTATTCGAAGCAATTAGAGATGAAAATGATAGCAACCCTCTCCCGGAGATGCTTTTCACTGAGAATGAAACCAACAGCAAAAAGCTTTTTAAAGTTGATTCTTACACAAAGTACCTAAAAGACGCTTTCCATGAGTATGTAATTAATGGCAAAAAGGATCTGATAAACCCAGCAAACTTAGGAACCAAAACCGCTTTTTATTATCAACTAAATTTTAAACCGCATGAAAAGCAGGAGTTTTACTTTAAGCTAAAACCAAAAAATGTTGAGGACAGAAAAAAAGTAACAAAAGAAAATGCTGAAAATATTTTCCAACAGAGAACAGAAGAAGCCAATGAGTTCTATTCATCGATTATTCCAGAGAGTTTAAGCGCTGAAGAAAAGAATATACAAAGGCAAGCCTATGCTGGTTTGCTTCACAGTAAACAGTTTTACCATTACTCTGTCCGAGACTGGCTAGAGGGAGACCCGAGTATTGCCATACCCCCGGAGAGCCGCTTGAGAGGCAGGAATTCAAAATGGCCGCATTTATTTAACAAAGATGTAATTTCTATGCCCGACAAATGGGAGTATCCATGGTATGCCGCTTGGGATCTGGCTTTCCATATGATTGCTTTTGACCGCATCGATCCCGAGTTTGCCAAAGAGCAATTAACTTTAATATTGCGCGAATGGTACATGCACCCGAACGGCCAAATCCCCGCCTACGAGTTTTCCTTTGATGATGTAAATCCTCCCGTCCACGCGTGGGCCTGCTGGAGAATTTACAAAATGACGGGTAAAAAAGGCCAGCGCGACCTCGAATTTTTGGCCAAAACCTTTCATAAGCTCCTGATGAACTTTACATGGTGGGTAAACCGTAAGGACCCTGAGGGCAACAATATTTTTATGGGCGGCTTTCTCGGGTTAGACAATATTGGTGTTTTTGACCGCTCCCAGCCTTTGCCAACCGGTGGTGAGTTAAACCAAGCTGATGCGACCGCCTGGATGGCGTTTTACAGTACCACCATGCTTTCTATCTCTCTGGAACTGGCAAGCCACGATAAAAGCTACGAAGATGTTGCTTCTAAGTTTTTTGAACATTTTATTTCAATAGCAGACGCCATGAACACTCTCGGTGGCGATGGTCTTTGGGACGAAGCAGACGGGTTTTACTATGACCAAATAAATCTTGACGGTAAAGAAATACCGCTTAAGGTGCGTACAATGGTGGGCTTGATTCCTCTCTTTGCGGTGGAAATCCTTAAATCATCAGTGATTAATAAACTTCCTGGTTTTAAGAAGAGAATGGATTGGTTTTTGCAAAACCGCAAAGATGTCGCCAAACAAGTATTTTGCGATGGTGCCTATTGCCAAAATGAAGATAAAATACTTCTTTCAATTGTTTCAGAAGACCGATTGAAAAAGGTTCTTAAATATCTATTAAACGAAGAGGATTTCCTTTCGGCTTATGGAATCAGGTCTGTGTCTAAGTTCCACGAGAAGAGCCCTTATGAATTCAAAACCAACGGGCATAATTACAGTGTCAAATACACACCAGGAGAGTCTGAGAGCCTTATGTTTGGAGGTAATTCCAACTGGCGCGGTCCAATTTGGTTTCCGGTAAACTATCTGTTAATTGAATCACTCGAAAAATTTCATCATTTTTACGGTGATTCACTCAAAGTGGAATACCCAAGCGGCTCTGGACAAATGCATAATTTGGACTATATCGCTCAAGATCTCTCGATGAGGCTCGTAAAAATATTCTTAAAAAGTCCAGAAGGAAACAGGCCTTTCAATGAGCAGCAAGAGAAATACAAGAACGACCCTCACTTTAGCGATTTAATCCTCTTTTATGAATACTTCCATGGGGATAACGGAAGAGGTCTCGGGGCAAGCCACCAAACAGGCTGGACTGGCTTAGTAGCTAAACTCCTAGAAGACCTTGGAAAGAGGAATCTGAGCTGTTCTAAACCATTGTAAGTTATTTGTAAACAAAACCAATTAACTATTCTTTTTTCCTAGAAATACTCTTAGCCTGTGCCCATAATTTGGCTAGAATATTAGTAGACATAATAAAAGAGCCAAAATCCAAGGGAACAGAAAATGAAATTTTTTAAACTTAAAAAAACTGGCTTATTTGTCTCTGCAACTGTGTTTCAGTTACTTTGCATTAATTCTGGTGGCTCCGCCAATCCTGCCTTTTCAATTCCCCCCTCGGCTCAGGCTGGCGCCATAATGAACCATGACATGAATTACCTAATGCTTCAACAAAGAGCACCATGGGTAACTGGCCCTAGTACCAGGAATGAAAACCGTTACAGAGAGCCAAAAGTTTTTGTAGAAGAAGGTACAATTCCTGGAGAAACATCGACTCAAGGTATGCTAATAGCACCGGATGGAACAGGATACATAACAGGAGACCAATAAAATATGGGTAGGGTTCTAAAGCTTTTTTTATTGCTTAACTTTGTGTTCTTCAGCACATTCTTTTTGCATGAAGCCAATGCACAGACTTTTGGTGGCCGCCCGACACAAACCCGCATGCACACCGGCAGCGGAGCTTTTAACCAAAACCCAAATCGTAACTGGGCTCAACAAGTACAGATGTACCATAATTACTACGGAGTCAGACCTTCGGCTTATACAGTCTATCCGGGCTTTAAAGCCAAAAAGAACAA
>JANRMG010000321.1:0-2649 GCA_033761855.1 Candidatus Caenarcanales bacterium | reverse complement strand
CTCAACTTGTAGATAAAGATGAAGCCAAGTTTCAAGATATCTTAAAAGATTATCAACTAACTGGTCTTCTTCCAGAAGAGTATAAAGGACGTGAGACTAACCACCTTGAAAACCTAAATGAAGATGGTCTTTCCAAAGAAGTAGCAAAGGTTTTAAAGGTTACTGCAGAGGGATCTTTCTCTAAGGCCATTTCTCTCGGTGGAATCATGCATCTTTTTTATGTTCAGAAAAAGGACTTAGTAGAATCTCAAGACTTTCAAAAATTTAAAGAACAAATTCAAAATGACATTTTCACAAATAAGGGCACATCAGTCACAAATAACTGGTTTGATCGAGAATATTCTAACTACTATATAAAAATCCTTCTTTAATCTTATGAAGATTTTTGTCACTCAAGGCCATGAACTCGGTATCGGTTTAGAAGTCTTTTTTAAATCATGCGTTTTATTAAATCCATCAGAACTTAATCTGATCACGCTTTTAGCTTTCCCTGACTCAGTCAAGAGAACCCTTAATACACTTGGTATTCCTTATCGTCTTAGCAATGACAAGATCCATCTTGGAGGAAATACCCTTAACATTGAATGGCTTTCAAGGGTAGATCATTCGGAAAGCTTTTCTTCATTAAGAAGAGGAATGGATCTCGCAGAAAAAGAGGGACTTCTCTACACCCTCCCAACATCTAAAGATCAATTTCCTGGTTTTGCGGGGCACACAGAGTTTTTCAGAAGTTTTTATAATTCTTCTGAACTTGGGATGTTCTTTTCATCACCTAATTTACAGATTCTTTTACTCTCAGATCACATCCCATTGTCTGAAGTATCGACAACATTAACTACCGAATTAATTGAAGCAAGATTAGATCTTGCTCTTAAATCCCTTAAGCAAATGCGTTGGCCTATTAATAAGGTTTTAATTTCTGGATTTAATCCCCATGCAGGAGAGAACGGATTAATCGGAAAAGAAGACGATCGCGTCAGTAACGCTTTAAAACGGCTCAGAGTGAAGTACCAATTTGATATGTCAGGACCTCGACCTGGTGATACAATGCTTTTAGAAAAAAATGACCCCTGTGATTTATTGGTTTATCTTTTTCACGATCAAGGACTTGGGGTATTTAAAGGCCTACAAGGCTTTATTGGTTCAAATATCACTCTCGGTCTTAAGTACCCAAGGTTCAGTCCAGATCATGGAACTTCATTCCATCTTTTTGGTAAAAACAAGGCCGATTATAGGGGTTGTATCTATTCTTTAAGAGAGGCCATCCATGGAAAAAATTCAAGTCACAAAAGCTAAAGTTCATAATCTTAAAAATATAGATGTAAGTCTTCCTCGGCATTCATTAACTGTGATCACAGGACCCTCGGGATCGGGAAAATCTTCTTTAGCGTTTGATACAATTTATGCTGAAGGACAGCGGCGTTATATTGAATCTTTGTCTAGCTACGCCAGGCAATTTATTGGGCAAATAGAAGCTCCAGAGGTAGAAAGCATTACAGGTCTTTCACCTGCTATAGCCATTGATCAAAAATCCACAACAAAAAATCCACGCTCCACTGTCGGTACTATTACTGAAATTTATGATTATTTAAGACTTTTATATGCCCGGCTAGGTGAGGCCCATTGCCCTGAAACTGGTGAAAAGGTAGCAAAACAATCTCCACAACAAATTATTGAACAAATCCTAAAATTCAAAAATGGAACTAAACTTCAAATTTTTTCACCTGTTATTAGAAATAAAAAGGGTGAACACAAAGATGAAATTGCTAAATTTGTAAGTCTCGGTTTTTCTCGGATAAGACTCAATGGTGAGATTATTAATTTGGATGATCACGTAGTTATAAACAAGTCTAAATTCAACAATATTGATGTCGTCGTTGATCGACTTGTAATGAAAGAGGGGATTCGGAGTCGTCTTTCAGATTCTGTGGAGCATGCTTTAAAAATGTCTGATGGTTATCTTGTAGTCCTCGCGGACGAGTCAGAACACTTCTATTCGGAAAAAAACTATTCTTTTAAGTCTGGAAAAAGTTATCCCGATCTTGAACCTAGACTCTTTTCTTTTAATTCTCCACTTGGTGCATGTCCTACCTGTAATGGCTTAGGCATTTCAAAATCATTCGACATTGACAGTCTTCTTTTAGACGGAACACTTTCCCTGGAAGAGGGAGCGATGCCTCTGGCCAAGAAAAATACTTTTTTAATGCAAATGATTCGCTCTGTTGCAGCTACAGAAAAAGTCGATCTTGAAAAACCTTTTAACAAGCTCAGCGAAAAATTCAAAAACATTCTCTATAATGGAACAGACAAGATTTACACCTATAAGTTTGAATCTGAAAACTCATCATGGAATTTCAAAAGAGAATTTCCGGGTATCGTTGCCTGGCTTGAAAAAAAATATAATGAGTCTGAATCTGAACGTACCAGAGCCGATATCGAAGAATACATGATTATAAAAAAGTGTCCGTCATGTAAGGGAAGAAAGCTCAATCCTTTTGCTCTTGCAGCTACAGTTCGTGGAATGTCCATTATGGATGTTTGTGATCTTCCAATTTCAGAAGCGTCTGAATTCTTTGATGCCCTTGTGTTCACTGGTAATGAAGCAATCATTGCACAAAAAGTTTTAAAAGAGGTTAGGGACAGGATAAA
>JANRMG010000320.1:0-3238 GCA_033761855.1 Candidatus Caenarcanales bacterium | reverse complement strand
AATTGATTTATAAAATATTGAAGAGTATTAACGTGTTGGTTCTGTGGAAAATCGGAGTTTTCTAACTAGACTAAAGTTTTTCAGTAAATTGTATATACTTTGCTTGAGGCATATGTTATTTAGTAAAGAGGATAAAAAACTAAAATGTTGGGTTTAACTTTTAAACAAAATCGATTAATATATCTTTACTGTTTTTGCACGCGTTGAAAATGAGTTTATTAATATCAAAGTTATATTCAAATATTAGTTCTGCCAGAACTATGGCTTCAAATAAACATTTAAAAAAATCTATTGTTCTGAATTCAAGTAGAACAGCAAGTCCTGGTGAAGGAAAACAGTGGCTAGGAAATACAGTAGCGCTTTTCAGTAATTTAAATAGTAACTACAATCCTCAACGTAAGATAGTTGGCGATCTTCATAATGAGATTGCTGCAATTCACAAGCAAAACCAAGGAAGAATTCCACTTGATAAGCTTCAGCGCCTGTTGAGTGGATATGATGGATTAATAGCTGATATGACAAGCATAATTGAATCAATCAATAGCCTTCTATCGAGCGATCCTGAAGAAGTCCAGCTAACAAAAGAAGAATTACAACCTTTCTTAGATGCAGGAGTAGAAACCGGAGATTATAGAAGTGAAAAAGGTAAGCGGCTTGATACTTTAGTTATTAGAACAAAAGTATTAACACGGCAATTAAATTCAATACGTACAGAATTAGATTCTGATGTAACAAAGTTTTCTAAAACAGCAGAAAACATTCGCCGTCAAATGCCGAAACAATAAAGTTCTTCAAATCTAAAAGTATTTATAAGAAATAAAACTAATCCGTAACACTAGCAACTTCCGCTTTAGCATTACCAATTAAAGTGGTAGCGGCCAAAACACGCGGGACGTAATTCCGGGTTTCGTTTGGTAAAAATTTGCTTACTTCCCAAAAGTCTTTGTTGCCATTAGACATATTGATTGCCTGCTGAACACGAGTGTCTCCTGCATTATAAGCGGCGACTGCAAGGAGCCAATTGCCAAAGCGCTTGTGAAGCCTCTTTAAATACTTGGCAGCTGCACGAGTTGATTTTACCGGATCAGAAAAATCTTCTGACGAATTTAATCCAAACATTTTGCCGGTAGAGGGGATGAACTGCCAAATGCCTCTAGCACCGGCCGGAGAGATGGCTGAAGGATTATAAGTGCTTTCAACAAAACCAATCGAAATTAATTCGTTAGGAACGCCTTCTTCAGCAAAAATCTTTTCAAAAATGCCTTGATAGTATTGCAATCTTTGCTTTGCCATATCGATGCGCTTGTTGCCCTTGGTAAGTTGGTTCATAGAAACCATTACTTGCGGACGTCTTAAAGCCTCGCTTAATAAAGGCGAAAGCTCCGAATCAGAGAGGATAGTGGTGTCTATACTAAAAGGTGAACTGTTGCGATTTTTTTTTGCGCGCATTTCACGGAAAGTTTTGCTTACCTGATTGGAAGGAGCATAAGCTTTAGGTTGTACAACATCATTAAATCCTTGCGGAGTAATAATTTGTGGTCCGACACTTCCAGAACGGTTAGAAGATTGGCCATCAGAGTTTACAAAAATTCTTTCTTCGCCGAGAAACATTTCAACATCGGCGTTACTTTGCTGATTGGAAAGTACAAAAGAGATATTGGCTAAAGCTAAAGTAAGAGCTAAAGAAATATTGATTGAAGCATTAAGTAAATTTTTGTGCTTTGAGTTTAAGCTTTTAATCGGTGTTACAAGAGGATCGAGAGAAGTATTTTTTTCAGAGTTCAAATTAAAAAAATCTTTTTTTACAAACATAATAAAAATCAAATAAGGGGTAAATGCGTATAAATTTAGCTTTAGATTAGCTTGTCATCAGCGAAGTCAGACCAAGTCAACTCACGAGTTCCAATTAAAACAGTATCGCCTGATTGTATACCATTCTTTTTTAGCTCGTCTAGTAGATTAATTTGCTTCAATTTGCTATAGAGATAATTAACGGAGTCATTGTTAGCAAAATTGGTAACGCGAATCAATCCTTCAATAGACTCACCATGAACACGAAAAGCTCCCGGATTTTCCAAAACTTCTATTCTAAATTGATCTTGCGATCCGTTTTCTCCATCTAATAAATCTTTTTCCTCGCTTTGATCACTTTCAAACTCTTTAATGTTAGTTAGATTGTAAGAATTGTTCAATTCTCCGATCAAATCTTTCAGTTCGGCTACGCCATTCCCGGTATAAGCTGAAATAAAAATTGGAGTTATGTTTATTTTTTTCTCAAACTCTTTTCGAATAACTTCCATTTGTTGCTCTGCATCATCTGGATCGAGCAAATCAATTTTGTTAACAACAACAATTTGTTTCTTTTCTAAAATCTCAGGATTATAAGTTTCTAATTCCTTCATTACGATCTCGTAGTTCCGGAGGCAGTCTTCGAGTTTGTCAACATCCAAACTAATTAAATGAATAAAAGCGCGAGTTCTTTCAATGTGTCTTAAAAAATGGAAGCCTAAACCTTTGCCTTCGGAGGCTCCTTCGATGAGTCCCGGAATATCCGCAATGATTAAAGATTGTTCGCTATTTAACTGCAAAATACCAAGATTTGGTACCAAAGTGGTAAAGGCATAATCGGCAATTTGTGGTTTGCAAGCCGAGAGTTTAGAAATTAAAGTCGATTTGCCCGCATTGGGAAGTCCAATAATCCCAAGGTGTGCAACCATTTTAAGTTCTAAAATAATTTTTAGTTTTTCGCCAGGCTTGCCCGGTTCGCAGAAATGAG
Organism: Candidatus Caenarcanales bacterium; assembly: GCA_033761855.1. GTDB lineage: Bacteria > Cyanobacteriota > Vampirovibrionia > Caenarcaniphilales > Caenarcanaceae > JANRMG01. The sequence goes on along the minus strand of JANRMG010000320.1, from coordinate 462 downwards.
GGCTTTGATGAGTAGAAGTTGCAAAGTGTTGGTTTCCTCTTCCACCCTTTCCGCCTTTAGCAATTAATTGTTTATGGCCGTTGTAATGCAGGTCGGCGATGATTATTTCGGTTTGATCGTTTTTTGTTTCCAAAACTTTTTTTGCAACAGTTCCAATTGGAACTTGGATTATCAAGTCTTTTCCGCTCTTACCACTGCACCTAGAAGAACCGCCCTGTTCTCCTTTGGGAGCGGTAAATTTATGTTTGTAGCGAAAATCTAAAAGGGTATTCAAGTTGCTAGAAGCTTCCAGCCAAACAGAGCCTCCGTGCCCACCATCGCCACCTGCGGGGCCACCTCTGGGTTCATACTTTTCTCTGCGCCAGGCAACTTTTCCGTCGCCTCCGTCTCCGGCTTCGATTTCAACTTCAACATAATCTACGAATTTAGACATTTATTTTATGAACCAGTATTTATGAACCA
>JANRMG010000319.1:0-6660 GCA_033761855.1 Candidatus Caenarcanales bacterium | reverse complement strand
TATTTATGAACCAGGCAAAAAAATTTAGAGAAAAATAACTTTTAACAGTAAATTGTAAATTACTGTTTATAAATTGTTTTTTACAAATTGCTCTTGCAAAATAAAACATTTAAAATTATTAAGATAAATAAATATACATTGCAAATACACATTGAAGGTTAAAAGTTAAATTTAAGTGCCTATTACTTTTGAATACAATAAAGAAGAAGATATTCTCTACGAAAAGATTTTTGATTTTGTGACTATTGATGAGGTTATTGAATCCTTTGAATCTCGCAAGAGAATTCCTGGTTATTATCCCTCAGTGAAAAAGCTCTGCGATTGTACAAAAATAAAGTTTGATATTTCTAACGAAGAATTGAAAAAATTAGTCGATTACGTGATCAGCCACTCAGAATATTTTGGCAGCACAAGATGGGCAATAGTTACCGCTGATCCTCTTGCAATGGCCTTTGCCAGAATTTATGCAATTATGACTCAGGATAGTCCGATTAAAACCAAAGTTTTTTCTTCAGCCGAAGAAGCACTTAAATGGTTAAAAAGTTAAATAATCTCAATTGTTTCGCAAAGAAATTTCTATACAACGATAAAAATTTGAACATTTAAGATTATATTGATATAAGTTTTTTATTCGTTCGTTTTATTGTCTGGTTTTATTCATTAAATCAATGCAGGCCCCATTAAAAAGTTTATCTGTATCAAGTAGCAAGGCCAATGGAAAAGTTTTTAATTTTGTATTTGAAAATATTTTTAAGATAAGCCTGATTGCGACCATTGTTTCGCTAGGTTTGATAGTTTTGTATATTTGTTTTAGTGGCTTTAAGCTCTTTGATACTGTAAATCCTTTAAATTTTTTCTTAGGTAAAGACTGGGAGCCTGTCTCCGAAAACAAATTTGGAATCTTGCCAATGATTTTGGCTTCTTTTTATATAACGGTTGCCTCTCTCGTTTTAAGTGTACCAATTGGTTTAGGTTGTGCAATTTGTGCCGCTGAGCTTGCAAAGGGGCCATACAAAAAATTAATTCAAATATCAGTTCAAATTCTTGCGGGTACTCCTTCGGTTGTTTTTGGTTTAATTGGTTTGGCTGTTGTTGCTCCTTGGGTACAAGGATTGGCTCAGGTTCCAGGGCTTTCTATTTTGGCAGCTGTAATTATTCTTTCAATTATGATCTTGCCAACAATCGTTAGTATCTCTCAAGACGTACTGCAGAGTGTACCCAAAGAAATGAAAGAGGCCAGTCTCTCGCTTGGAGCAACCCATTTCCAAACCATAATGAAAGTTGTACTTCCCGTCGCTCAATCCGGGATAGTTACAGCTATTGTTCTTGCTATAAGTCGTGCTTTTGGTGAAGCCATGGCTGTTAAGATGGTTATAGGTAATATTCAAACTATGCCAAACTTTTCTTCTCAATATTGGTATGGCCTCTTGAGCCCAGCTAGAACACTAACTACCAATATAATTGGAGATATAGAATATGCCCGGGAAGGCCCTCACTTAGAAGCTCTTTTTGCCACCGGAAGTGTACTATTTATAATTATTATGATTGTAAATTATGTGGCTTACCTCTTTCGTTCGACACCCAAGAGGACAAAAAAATGAGTACATTGAGAGAATCAACACTCAACAATAATTCGAACGACCGAATATTTGTTTATTCGAGTGAAGGCATTTGCACCAGGAAAAACCGGCTTAAAGAACAGTTGGGTTTTGCGGCTCTCTGGTTGAGTTCTTTCCTTGTTTTGGGCGTTTTACTTACCACTCTAATTTATATTTTTGCTAAAGGCGGCAAACAAGCTTTTTCTTTAGATTACCTTTTGACTCCGCCAGAGGGAGGGCGAAATGACCAAGGGGGGATTTTATATCCTTTGGTTGGCACCATTTATCTTATATTTGGTTCTATTTTAGTTGCCGCTCCTATTGGGGTTTTTGCTGCAATCTATTTGCGTGAATACGCTGATCCAGAATCTGCTTTTACAAAATGTGCACGCTTCGCAATTGACAGCCTCGCTGGGATTCCATCTGTGATTTATGGTCTTTTTGGTTTGGCTTTTTTTGTTAGCTTTTTGGAGTTTAAGCACTCTATGCTGGCTGGCTCTCTTAGTGTTTCTATTATGATTTTGCCGGTAATAATCCGCACCTCCGAAGAGGCCATCAATTCAATTCCTCAGTCTTACCGCGATGCCAGCTTTGCGCTTGGAGCCAATAAGGTTCAAACAATTTTTAAGGTAATACTTCCCTGCTCTTTAACGGGAATTTTTACCGGTTTAATGTTAAGCGTTGGAAGAGCAGTAGCAGAATCAGCGGTTTTGATTTTGGCTGCCGGAGGTAGCATAACTAGTTTGCCAAGACTTTTTGGTGGCAGCTATCCTTTTGTAATGCCTGATTCGGGGCGAACTTTGGCTGTGCATTTGTATTATCAGGCTACCAGTTACGATAACCCCGACAAAGTATTTGCAACCGCCGTGATTCTAATCATGTTGGTTTTGGTGGTTAACTTGTTGGCTTTTGTCGGTCTATCGGCTAGACAAACCATTAAACAAAAAAATAAGTAAAAGATTCCAGAAAAAAGCTAGCTGGTTGTAAGATAATATGCAATTCAAAGATTAATTAATTTGAAGAAATAATCTCATAAAGCAAAACTTAAAAAAGGTCGCAGATGAAAATTGAGTTGATGGATCAACCTATCTTAATTGTTAAATCCTCCTCTCCTGCGCCAACTACTGCTGATTCACAGCAAGAAACTCTAAAGCAAATCGAAAATCTGCTTCAGGAAGAAATCCACCAAATCCGCGACAGGATGGACTTGGGCGAGGAAATGATTTTGAGTGATTACTTTACTGACTTTAATTTACACTTCCAAACCGACAAAGAGGTAGTCTCAGTCGTACTAGAGTCGGAATGGCAAGAACAAATGGAAGATGGAGGCAACGATTCAGATAGTAATGTGCCGGATAATCTTCTTGACCTTGAAGTTAGTAAGTTAATGAGGGTTGTAAAAATTAGTTACTCAGAGCTTAAAGAAGCTTTGCTTGAAAGAAAGAAAATTTTTGCCTGGATCATCAATCAGTCTTCGGAGATACCGATGGTTTGCGGTCTTGGCAGCAACGACTATATCCTCTTGCCGGCCAGTGACATTATTCATTCAATCAGTAAGTTTAAGAAGCATTTGCAGATTGATTAAAGCCGCAAAGTTATTTGTCTCCTCTTTGTATATCAATAAAGTTTATCTTCTATATCCACAGCATTTTTAAAACGTTTGTGATATTCGGTTTCAAACTTATCCCGTTTTTCTACTAGCTCATAATATTCTTTAATTATTCTGTTAACCTCTTCAAGTGGTAACTTGGCATACATCGCTAGCTCTGAAGGTTCAGAATCCATTATGTCTTCTAGCCATGGATGTATCTCTATAAAATTTGCTATGGCATCATTCATAGCATCTGGGCCAGCTTCTTTATAAGCCCCTGCAATTATTCTCAATCGAATTAGCTTGTTTTGAAGTGGTAGAGCAAAGTTTTTTTCTAGATCATTTGCCGCTTCAGTAAACCGATCTCTCACAGCGTTGTCCCACCGACGTTGATTGTCGATAATTGAAGAATTTGTTGATAATTGTCTTAGTTCACCCATTTTTATTTTTTTAAATTAGTTTTGTAATATTTATTCTGCTGTATTTACATTAAGGGTGAATTTAATTGAGTTAATAGTTTGTTTAAAGTCTTTAAATAGACCTCTTGCAAAATAATTGTCTTTTACCCCAATCCGCCCCCAATGGGGGCACCTTTCCCCGCAGGCAGGGAAAGGAAAACATTTGACTACCCTCTCTGCTTGCGGAGAGGGTAGTCAAAGAAGTTTGGGGGTGAGGTTCTTTACCTAGCAATTGAGTTTTTTTGCAAGAAATCTAATCAGCTTTCACAAAGCTCGGGGAATTTGTTTTGAATATCTTGAACTATCATCTTTGCCTCGGCTTCATCTAAGTCAAGGCCAAACTTAATTGTTTTAGCTCCGTAATCGAAAGCAAAACTTTCTTTAGCGCCTCCATCTCCATAAAGATAGGTTCCACGACGAAACCAAAATGAAAGAAAATTTGGAGTGAAAGCCCTAAAAGATTTGACCTGTGCTAGATAAAATTCTTTACTTGAAGACCAAATAAATGTTTTTCTTCCAATTTTTAATTTTGATGAAGAGATTTTAATTTCTTCATTTCCAGAAAAAGTCCATGCCAATGCGTATATTGCAATTGTTAAGCCTGCTATCCAAAAGCACAACCAAACAAGTATAAATATATTTTCGAATGAAAAGAAAGTTTTATGCTCAATAAAAATACTTTTAAAAAATTCTAAAATGACCATAATTCCACCAAATATCCAAAAAGAAAACCAAATCAGAAGAAAAATCCCATCCTTGTTACTTGGAATGGTAATTACCAGTTCATCTTTTGACTCTGTCTTTTTATAACGAGGTTTCATTGAAGTTTTAAGGGAAATTTTTGTAATTTTTAGAATTATAATAGTTAACAATTGAAAAAGTAGTTTTAGATAAGAAAGTAAACACAACTGTTTCTTCTTAAAGCTTCCTTTGGCTTATTCAATATACTTAGAGACAACGGATTAAAATCAACTTTCACAAAGCTTGGGGAATTTATTCTGAATATCTTGAACTATAAGTTTTGCCTCTGCTTCATCTAAGTCAAGGCCAAATTGAATAGTTTCAGCTCCGTAATCGAAAGCAATACTTTCTGTGTAATGGCCGTATGGATAATTGCTCGGAAATAAGATTGAAAGTAGACCTGGATGTAAAGTTCTGAAAGATTTGATTTGTGATACATAAAACTTTTTAGTCGAAGACCAAATAGGTGTTTTTCTCTCAATTTCAAATTTTACTGAAGAAATTTTAATTTCTTCTTTTCCAGATAGGTTCCAGAATAATCCATAAATTGCAACTGCTAATCCTGCGGCCCAACCACATAGCCAAAAAGTCAAAAACATATTTTCGGGTGAAAAAAAGTTTTCAGGCTCGATAAATAGACTCGCAAATATTTTTAATATGGCCATAATTCCGCCAAACACCCATCCGGACAACCAAACTAAAACAAAAATAATTAAAAACCAGTTGTTACGACTTGGAATCGTAATTACTAATTCATTAGAAGTCTCTGTTTTTTTGTAACGAGGTTTTGTAGGAGTTTGAAAATTCATTTTCGTAAATTTTAGGAATTACAATAGTTAACAACAAAAATGCAGCTTTAAAATGAATTGTTATTGTTGTTTAACTTTTCGGGGCTTGGTTTCCCTTTTTTCATGAGAATCTAGAGGAAAAATTAACTATCCTAAAACCTCAGTTAAAATTTCTTTGACATGTTGACTATACTTAAAGACAATATGCAAGATATAATTTCTTTTCTTAAATTACTAAAACTAACCAAACCCTTAAAATTTCGTGTCTAAGCAAAAACTATTAGCAAAACCTACAATTTTTAATTCCTCAATCGAGAGTCTAGAATCGTCTTTTGCCAAGCTCATACAGACCGGCAGCTACGATTACTACTTTGAAAGAGGTCAAATTGTTAGCGGTATTATAATCTCCTATCAAAAAGACGGTGTGCTTGTTGATGTCGGGGCCAAGTCCGAAGCTTTTGTTCCATCCAAAGAAGTTGCAGATTATGCAGTTTCCGACCCATCTCAGGTACTTCCAGTTGGACAAGAGTTTGAATTTTATATTCTTAGAGACGAGGCTGGAAGCGGTTTTGACGGAAGAATAGTTTTGTCTTATAAAAGAGTAGCGCAAGCCAGAAGCTGGGCCGCCCTCGAAGACAAGAAATCCACTGATGAAATCTTTGAAGCAAGAATTCAAGAGGTTGTTAAAGGTGGGGTAGTAGTTGAAATCGATGGCTTGAGAGGATTCATTCCGGCAAGCCATTTGAGAGTTAAAGGTGGAAGCAACAACCCCAAATTGGTTGGTGAGACCATTCCATGTACCATCCTCGAAATCGACAAACAACAAGGCAAACTTATCCTCAGCCAAAAGCTTGCTATTTCCAAACTTTATTCTGAAGAACGCGAAAAACTCCTTGGAGAGCTCGTTAGTGCACTTAAAGAACAAGAAGATCTGGTTAACGAAGGCAAAGATTCTTCTGTTGTTACCATCACCGGAGAAGTTGTTAGAATCACTGATTTCGGAGCCTTCGTTAAGATTGGCGATACCGAAATCGATGGTCTCTTGCCTCTCTCTGAGATTTCCTGGAAGCGTGTTACTCACCCGAGCGAAGTTCTTCACATTGGAGACCAAATTACCGCTCAGGTTCTTAATGTTGTTCCAGAGCAGTGCCGCATTAGTTTAAGCTTAAAGAGACTAGAAAAAGATCCTTGGGAAGCAATTCAAACTAAGATTAAAGAAGGCGATGTAATCAGCGGTATAGTGAACAAAGTTGCCAACTTTGGTGTATTCGTTAAGATTATCTTCAACGATGCAGAACTTGATGACTGTGGATTTGAAGCACTTCTTCCTCTTGATGAGATTCCTGCTCCTTCCGACGAGAATCAACCTGAGGCTCTTGAGAATTTCTCTACCGGTCAGACCATTAAGGCTTTAATTCGCAAAATTAAAACTGATGAGAGAAGAGTTACTTTAAGCACCAAGTATATCGATGAAAAGGGCAATA
>JANRMG010000318.1:0-5445 GCA_033761855.1 Candidatus Caenarcanales bacterium | reverse complement strand
GTGCCAATGTTGTGGCTTTTCTTTTTAAGCCAGATTTAAGACCTCTTTGGGTCTTGCGGGTGAGTGCTAGTTTCATGATTTGATGTTGATTTGATGATTTAGGTGATGCAGACTAATGAAAATATTGAGGAAACATTAATTTGTATATCAATATTACCAAAACTAACCATTAGTTTACATACTTCCAAATTGCCCTAGTTTTGCAAATTGAGTAAATCGTTTCCCCGAGTCTTTCTGTTAGAGAATTGTTAGATTTAAATATACAAATTTTCAATTTAATTGTTCAATCGTCTATCAGAAGAGCTAATCGGAACAATTCTTTTATAAGACAATTTGAAATGGACCGTTTTAAAGGAGCAATAGTAGGATTAGTTTGAATTTATTCGTATTGGGAGCCTGGGTACTACTTGTTGTGAATTTAATGCAAGATCTTCCATTTCAATAGATTGTCTGAACTGTTTAGCTTCTGCAAACTTTGTAAATTCAATCTTGCTGTTATGCTCCAAAACGAATTTCTCTATCTCTTTTATATCGACCCTAAAAAATTCTTTCCTTTGATTTATTCGGTTAACCATTCTTGAATTGAACCGTCTATGTAATTTTGCTTCCAATCCTGGAGCATCTTCCGAAAATATAATTGCATGAACATCAAAGGGAAATGGAACAGAGGCATCACCCAATTCATTTACTCTTTCCATCGGTTCCAGCCTTCTTGTCATACCAATTTTGAAAACATTTTCGCCAAAAGAACCAATATTGCTAATAACGTAAACATGTCCTTGTCGAGTCATCTGAGCTTGTGATATCGCTCTTTGCTTCTTATCTTCAGTAAGTCTCAATTTTTCTTCAATTTCCAAAATGTAGGCTGTGAGTTTTTCTTTCTCAACTAAACTGGCTTTCTCTAATTCTGTTTTTGCTTGTTCCAAGGCTTTCAAATATCTAATTTCTTCTTTTTCGGCTTCTTCTTTTATTTTTTCAAGCTCTTTTAAAACGCGTTGTTCTTCTCGAATTTGTTCTTGAATTCTTCTCTGTTCTTCTCTTTCTTCTTGAAGCTTTTCTTGATATTCATGTACTAAGTACAACTCTTTTAACTTTAAGCTTAGATAATCATAGGTAATTTCACATGACTGACGTGAAGTTAAATTGTTGATCGAGTCTCTAAGCTTTTCGATTTGGCCTTCAATTAAATTCACATTATTCCACTTTGTTTTAACAATCAAAGCATCACATTCTCCATTGAAGGCCCTGAGCATAAGTTTTATAATATCTTTTATGTGTTTTTTACCTTCTGCTCTGCTCCCTGCTAAAGTCCATTCAGTATGGCAAACAACTGCATTCCCTGATTGAATTAAACCTTTTTGTTCGGCTCTAATTTTGTCGATTTCAATTTTATATCTTGAGGAAGAAGCGAAATCATATTTTGCTTGATAAAGACCAGAAAATATGTCTAGGTGCGATTGTTCAAATTCATCTACTTCCTGTTGCAATACTTGCAATTCACGATATAAATTTTGTTTTCCAAGTTCGGTCTTTTCTTTGAATTGAGTAAGCTCATTTAAAAGCCTTTCTTTTGCTAATTTTTTTTCCTCTTCAATCTGTACTCTGGATTTATTTGCTTCTGTTTCCAAAGATGAATTCAAACTTTTTAATCTTTTAGTTTCCGCTGTTAAATTGGTTATTTCTGAAAAATATTTTCTATATTTTTCCAGATCTTTGTTTTGTGCATAAATGATGCCTATTGCTGCTAAGAAAACCACTACTACCCAAAACATTTCCATATTTATATTTTGTTAAGAATTCGTAAGCTAATCATCTCAAGATATTGTTAGATATTCAAGAAATATTGAGCCTGATAACTAGAATCTCTTCCTCTCTGGCTAATAAAAGGGGGGGAACTACCCAGGGCTTGTTCTTCTATTCCTAGTAGGAACATGAGCCACTAAAGATTAATATAGGATTTTCATTTAAATAGGCTTCTTTTTCTTCTTAAGTGAAGAGCCAATTCCCAAAATTGTTGCTAAAAGCATAAATCCTCTTATGAAGTAATAACCAGAATGAGAGCTTTTGGAACTAATAGCACTATTAGTAGAAAGAGTCGAATCATTTGCTGGGCTTCCATCAGAACTGACTAAAATTAAGCTATCAGCATAATTTTGAGAGATAAATTCTTTTGGAAGAAAGCTTACTGGACGGGCATAATTCAGTCCTTGAGCAATAGATAAATCATTTGGATCGACTCGAGTACTACTCGAAAGGTTTACACCTATTACATATCCGTCTTCATTAAAAAGAGGGGAGCCGCTCGATCCATGGGAAATTGCTGCTGTATGTTGAATGAATTTGCCTTTATTGATAATTTGTTCTTGTAATTTGGCAGGTTTTAGTAACCAGGCTAGCCAAGGCCTTATTGAAGCCTGGGAGTTGTAATTTTTATAAATCTTCATTGATGCCCAATTACTACCAGATTCAATTACATATTTCTTAAGTTGATTATTCCACACAGTCAAAGAACTGCTTGGTGAGTCACTGAAAGCCCAGATTTGATCGTTATCACAGTTAAACAAAATAACTAATTTCTCGTCTAATATTGATTCATCGGGTGTTATCGTTTTTTTATTTTTGCAACTTTTTTCAAGTAAGGAAAACCATTTCACTACCGAATTAATTTTCCTTACTTCTGTAATTTCTTTATCGGGTAAATCCTCATATATTGGCTGTTCGAATGCTTTTTCTTCTTCTACTTTTTGCTGTTTTTTTATAATCATATTCTCTCTAACAGCACTAATCAGGCCACTGCTCAAAGTACTTTCAAGACCACCTGCCCCAACTCCCAAAGGGTAAGAAATGATAGTAACCTCTTGTCCAGTAGAGAAATCCTCAGCTGAAGCAAGCTTAACTGGTTTTGAATTTCTGTCAGTTGTTTGAAAAACAGCAATATCTTTCTCTGTATCATCAAAAACAATTTTTTCTACTTGTTTAGTTTCATTAGTTTGTTTATTAAGTAGAGTGATTTTGTCAGGTGATGCTCCTTGAAGAACGTGTGAAGCGGTAGCAAACATTCCATCTTTTGTTATAGCAAATCCTGTTCCATATCCTGTTCCATATGATTGGTTTGCAACTTTAATTAAAAAAACAGAACCATTGTTAGCTTCATATATATTTGCTGGAGTTAACTTAGCTTCAGAAGGCAAAGAGAAGTAAATAAAAGGAAGAATGGAAATCACTATTAGTAAAAATTTTTTCAAAATATTCTCCTTTCAGTATCCATATCCATTCTTAGTTATTTTCCAGTCCCCAAAGCCCTTTGGACTAAGAGTGTATGATTCTGGCATAATGCTTTTAGCCGGTTGAGAAGGAGCATATGGCCGAATATTAATGCTTGAAACTGTGTCTTCCCACCTTTTAAAGGCCCCTTCGTAAATTGGTTTAAAAGAAGCAGTAAGTCTTTGCCTTTCAATCTCCTGTTGGTTTAGATAGTTGTTTGCACCCATTGTTAGCATGTTTACAAAAGCAGGATCGTTCATAGCTCTTGTAAAGTTACCCCAAGTGGTTTCTTGTTGAATATTATTCGGATATTGATATTTGCCAGATAAAACATCTAAAGCAGTAGCTCCACCATATGAGTTTACTGGCGTATTGTTCCTCTGGATTGGAGGAGCTTGTACTCTGCTTTGCATTGGAAAGAAATAAGCAGGTGAATAAGCATTGTAATAACTATTGTTATATCTATAAGGATTTCTTTGGACTTGTTGCGGATATTGGTATTCCCAAGCAAGGCATCTAGAGGGGAATAAGCCAATGGAAAAAACACTGATAAAAAATAGAATATAAAATTTTTGTTTCATTTTTTTAGAAATTCAGGGTGACTTTTGATTACTCTATCTCGAATTATGCCCAAATGCTACTCATAGTCTGTAGATTCTTTGTCATCATTTGACTAAGATTCGGATTGTGGATTATGAATCTTTACTACTTCAGTCACTAGCCCAAGTAATAAGGCAGAAGCGCTCTGAGCAAAATTATAGCCAAGAGTCTTTTGCTGATGAAGTTGGTGTTCACAGGACTTATATGGGAAGTATTGAAAGAGGAGAAAGAAATGTTACTTTTCGAAATCTTGTTAGAGTAGCTAAAGGTCTTGGCATTCTAACTTCTGCTTTGATTGAAGAAGCTGAGATTCATCTAAACAAAAAATAATTTCTTCAAAAATTTTTGAAAGAGAAGAAACTAGTCAAAAATTAAAAAAAACTTGTTAGTTCAATTTAAAAGTAAAAATTAATCTTTGGATTTAATCATGAAAAGGCAGTGCTAAGAGAACAATTCTAATTAATCAAGAATTTAATTAGTATGGAAGAGCAAATAATCACTTACAATAAACATCTTTTTCAATTAGCTTTATATAAGCTTTGCTATCTTTTAAGTATTTAAACCCAGCTTCTTTCAAACACCTATTCATTAAGCTTCTAATATAGTTTGCAAGATTTTTTATATTCGAAAAGAATTCAATAAAATGTAGCTCTTTTAAATGCTTTAGGAGCCAGAGATCATAATGAGTAGATAAGGTACATTTTAAACATACTTTATTTCGTATTGGTTTACATTCAATGGATATTTTTCTATTTAAAATTAATTCACTTAACAATCTGTAAGACAAAGATATATATTTATTTTCTTTTGGAATTAAATTAAATCCTTTTACAAAATCAAAAAATGAACTAAATATAAATAACTGAGAGAAGCTCAAGAAAGTTATCGCTTGAAAAGCATTTTTCTGATTACTTTGCTTAGCTTGCTTGAGGTGGTGATAAAGTTTGTGATAGCTTTCTGGTAGCTCTATTAAATTAGTTTTAGTATCGTCAAGGCTGTTGCCATTAATATGATGCGTATTGATTTTGAGTGTATACTCTTTGCTTGAAAAATATCTTTCATGACTGGAAATAAAGCTCGCTCGCGAAATAGAAATATTGTTGCGTAGGCCTCCAAAGCGATCCTTTAATATTGACTCGTTAAGTTTGAAAAACAAGCTGTTGGCTTTAAAGCTTATAGTCCAATACTTTGAAGACAAATTGTGGTTTAAATTGGTTTTTGTTTTTGTATAGTATTCCTTTATATGGCAAGATTTGAAATAACTTATTTTATGTTTAGGAAATAAGATTTCTAAATAACTTAATCCTTTTTTTCGCCTAATTTCGTGACTAATTATCTTAAGTTCTGTCTGAAAGTCTTCAGAATATCCTTGCCACAATAAATTAGAAACAACGATTTTATTAGTTATTCCTATTCTTATATTCTCTCTAATTCTGTTTGAGTGATAATTAGCTACTCCACTTTTTTTAAATAAACTAACTAAAATATCTTTTTTGCTTTTCTTTCTTCCCCTCTGAAGCTCCATAATTTGCTTTTGAATTACTCATGAAATAGGGTGATAGGCAATTTTATAAATCTAAA
>JANRMG010000317.1:0-4524 GCA_033761855.1 Candidatus Caenarcanales bacterium | reverse complement strand
TCCAATTCACCAACATAGCATCGAAGAGTATCTTCAGCATTTTTGCGTTCAGTTAAATCTCTAGTTAATTTGGAAAATCCTATTATGTTATTTAAATCGTCATGAAGAGCGACGATTGTAATACTTCCCCAAAAACGACTTCCATCTTTACGCAGTCTCCAACCTTCATCCTGAGAACGACCCTCTCTAATTGCTTTTTCTAGCATATTATCGGGCTTACCAACCTTTTTGTCCTCTTCTGTATAAAACAAACGAAAATTTTTACCAATTATCTCTTCGGCTTTGTAGCCTTTAATTTGTTCGGCTCCTTTATTCCAGTTCTCTATGTTGCCTTCCAAATCCATTAAAATAATTGCATAATCTTGAACCTCTGCAACCATCAATGAATATCGGTCTTCACTACGTCTGAGAGTTTCTCTTGATATCTTTTTATCTGTCAAATCTCTAGTGACTTTGGTAAAGCCAATTACTTGATTATTTTCATCATGTATTGCAGTGATTAAAACACTACCCCAAAATCTTTCTCCATTTTTTTTCAGCCTCCAACCCTCGTATTGAGCTTTTCCATTTTGAGCAGCTTCCGCAATTAATTTTTCTGGTAAGCGACTTTCTCTATCTTTAGGCGTATAAAAAATTCTAAAATGTTGTCCAATGATTTCTTGAGCTTTGTAACCTTTTATTTGTTCGGCCCCTTTATTCCAGTTCTCGATATAACCGTCCAAATCAAGCAGAATAATGGCATAGCTCTCTATTTCATCAACTATTTTTTGGAGCCTTACCTCTTTAGGAGATAAATTTAAAGACATTTCGGTACTCTAAAATTAATAAGTAATTAATTAAACCTGAATTGGTCAATTTATTCTTTAAATACCCAAACCAATGGCACTTCCCTCAATTACTCTGACAAATTATCTTTACATAAATTTATTACAGCGAATCCAATTCCTTTCTTACTTCTTTAATGGCTTGCCATGCCTGCCACTTTGGTCCACCAACATTTTTACTTGGATTGCGCAACAAATAAGAGGGATGGTAAAAAGGCATAATTTTTATTCCTTGTAAAAGCTCTCCTTCACCATCTATCCAACTTCCGTGGAGCTTAGTAATTTTTGGATTTTTCATTTTTAAAACCCCTGTCAAGGCAGTTGAACCAAGTAAAAGAATAATTTTTGGTTTTACATAATCGATTTGATATTTTAAATAGCCAATACATTGTTCTGCTTCGAACTGAGCTGGAACTCGGTTATTTGGTGGCCTGCATTTAACAATGTTACAAATATAAGTTTCTGTCTTGCGGTCTATATTAGCCGCTTCCAAGATTTTATCCAAAAGCTGTCCCGCTCGCCCGACAAATGGTAGGCCTTGCAAATCCTCTTGCTCTCCGGGGCCTTCACCAATTAGCATTAATTTTGCTTGGGGATTTCCATCATAAACAACACCATTAGTTTTAGTCTCGCCCAAAGGGCACTTCTGGCACTTTTTGACTATTAAATCCATTTCGTCGTGAGACGAAAAAGTTTCCTCTAGTTTTGGCCAGGTAATCTGTCCATCAGCTGGGCTAGACTTCGGAATCTTTATGCTGCCGGATGGCTCAGTAAATAATTTTTGCTCAAAAACTTCGGCCATTAATCTATTTTTGAAACTAATTAAACCTATTTTAAAACCTAAATAGAATTAATGTATGCCGAATTAGTTTCCTCTTTGTTACCCTCGATATTTTGTGTCAAGAAGGCTTTCCAATTTTGGGTAAAACACCATTAGATGGCATGAATCAAAGAGGTTATGTTTTGGCTTTAAACTATTCCACCGAAAATAACCAGCAAGCAGACTTTAGTGATGAATTTACTCAAGGCTATTTTTACGCACCAAGTTCTTTCTTTAGGCTTACTGAATGCGGTTGGGGATTTTTTACAGACAAATTTATTGTTAGTCAGAAAAATAAAAATACTTCTTTCAACCTCCCAGTCAGCCTAAACAAAAAAGGATTAATTTCCCAAGTCCATTTATGGCACAAAGGTGCAAAAAACTTAGAACTCAAAATTGACTCACCCGAAAATTTTGAAAAAAAAGAACTTCTCTTAGTGCCTGTTCAGTTCTCCTCTTTCGGGGGTACCTACCTTGTTGGGAGTAACAATAAAGTGACCTATTTAAAAGATAAAGATTATTTTATAAATTTTTTCGCCAACCACGATGAAAGCGACTTACTGACTTTGTTTTGAATATAAGAGTTTAACCAAGAGAGGCAACTTCAGAAAGAAGCTTAACTGAACTTGCAACTCTCTTAGCCTTTTGACGAGCTGAGTCAGTATCTTTTGCTTGAGCCAAAGCCACACCCATACGACGGTAGGAGCGGGTACTCGGCTTTCCAAAAATTCGCAGATCAGTGTCTTCATCTTCTAAGGCTCCTTCCAAAACTTCGTAGATTGGAAATTCTCCTTTGTTTTGAGACAAAATAACCGCACTTGCCGAGGGAGCGTGCAATTTAATATTTGGAATTGGCAGTCCTAGAATGGCTCTAAGATGCAAATCAAACTCACTTAAATTCTGCGAAATTAAAGTTACCATCCCAGTATCATGAGGTCTGGGAGAAAGTTCCGAAAAAATCACTTCATTTTTGGTAACAAAAAACTCAACACCAAAAATTCCTGCCCCGCCTGAACCAGGAAAATTAGCCGATCGGCATAAAGCATCTATAACTTTTGCGGCCATTTCTTGAGCCTGAAGCAACATTTGCGGATTTATTAAAGCTGGCTGCCATGATTCCTGGTAATCGCCGCGCTCCTGCCTATGGCCAATTGGCTCACAAAACAAAGTTGTACCGCTCCTTTGTTTTATTGTGAGCAAAGTAATTTCGCTTTCAAAATTTATAAATTCTTCGACTATAACTTTTTGGCTATCGCCACGAGAACCGGCAATTGCATAGTCCCAAGCTTTTTGTACTTCTTGCAAAGAATTTACGGTTGATTGACCCTTGCCCGAAGAAGACATAACAGGCTTCACCACATTCGGGAAACCAACCAAATCAGAAGCTTTAATTAACTCATCCAAAGAGTGTGCATAAGCATATTTGGCTGTCCTTAAATTTAATTCTTTGCTTGCCAGCTCTCTGATGCGGTCACGGTTCATTGTGTAGTTTGTGGCTCTGGCAGTTGGAACAACCGTAAAACCCATTTCTTCAAGCTCCAATAATTTTTCGGTACGGATGGCCTCAACCTCTGGAACAATAAAGTCTGGCTTATGTTTTAAAACAATTTCCTGGAGCTCTTCTCCGTCGAGCATGTTTATTACTTCGCATTCATCGGCCACTTGCATAGCGGGAGCCCCAGCATAACTGTCCACCGCAACAACATGGCAGCCAAGCCTCTGAGCAGAAATTACAAACTCTTTACCAAGTTCACCGGAGCCTAATAACAAAAATTTTTTAGGTAGTTTCATAATTGCTTGAAATATAAATGAAGAATATTTTATGAGAATTGATAGTTACTATCGCAATAATAAAACTTTCTTACAAATAGCAAAAACATCTAAAAAGTGTTTGAGAAAATCTACAAAAAAAAGATCATTTAAATCTGGATCTCAAAATTATTCAAGCGTTTTGAATAGATGTGAACAAATACGCTTAAATTTAGAAAGACTCAAAAGAGAATTTCATCAAAAACACCCGAAGATAAATGAAAGAGACTTTCAAAGTTTTATAAATTTTGCAAGCTCTGAATTTTCAGTTGCATTGAAGCATAAAAAGAGTTTGGCCGAACCGAAGAACGAAGAAATAGAAACTAAAGCATCTTTAGAATGTGAAATAAATATGATAGAAAAATTAAGGCAAGAAATGAAAGAATTTTTCCCAGGGAAAGATTTTTACTTTTAGATATTACAGCTACATTTGGTTATAAAATAACAACATTCAACAAGCTGTAAATATTAAAAAATGAATTTAAAGCATAAATCTTTAGTAATGACCGAGGGAGATAAAGCCGCACCCGCCAGAGCCATGTTAAGAGCAGTTGGCATGAATGACGAAGATTTTAAAAAACCAATTGTAGGCATTGCGTCCGGCTGGAGCACGGTTACGCCTTGCAACTACCACTTAAATCAGTTAGCCGATGAAGCCATAAAGGGCTGCCATGAATCGGGGAGTTACCCACAAATTTTTGGAACAATTACGGTCTCGGACGGAATCTCGATGGGACACGAAGGCATGAAGTTTAGCCTTGTATCGAGGGAAGTAATAGCTGATAGTATTGAAGTTGTTAGCTCAGCCCAACGCTTTGATGGATTAGTCACCATTGGTGGCTGCGACAAAAACATGCCAGGTGCCATTATTGGCTTAGCCAGAATGAATGTGCCTTCCATATTTGTTTATGGAGGAACCATCTTAGCTGGCTCTCACAACGGAAAAGATGTTGATATTGTCTCTATTTTTGAAGCTGTTGGCAAATACCAAGCCGGACAAATAAGCCACGAAGAATTAAAAGCAATTGAGAATGCAGCCTGTCCGGGCCCGGGATCTTGTGGTGGTATGTA
>JANRMG010000316.1:0-3899 GCA_033761855.1 Candidatus Caenarcanales bacterium | reverse complement strand
ATCTACAAATTATTCAAGTTTTATTCCCTCAAAGGGATCTAGACTCTTTTTTAGACTATATTAATTGTTCCATACTTATTACCTCAGCATAACCATTCCACCATCAGTACAATAAACTTAAGGGTTAATACTTTTATTCTTGAATACAACATCTCTAAGGTTTCAGAACTTGGATCGCCGAAAGATAGATTCTGGAGTCTTTTTCTTTTTTATGCTAAGTTATTGTTTCTGGTTTTATCACCTCCCCCGCCTCCTTGACAGAAGGAGCTAAAACAATAGGATTAAAGGGGGTGTCAGAGGCCCGAAACAAAAAGTAAATTATTGGAGAAGTGCCAGAGCGGTTGAATGGCGTCGACTCGAAATCGAATGGGTCCTTTTGGGCCACGGGGGTTCGAATCCCTCCTTCTCCGGAGTCCTTTACATACTAACTTCTTAATTAAAGGGTAATCTCTCTAAACTATTATTAAAGTTAGTTTGCAACTATTTTTATAGTTTTATGGCTACTTTGAGTTTAGGACAAGTTAGCTCGGCAGACAGCTTTGGACATAGTGTATCAGCGTCTGTGGTTAATTCAGAGAGAAGAACAGGTGAACCAATGGAAACATCTGTGCCTTCAACTGACACTTATTCGCGTGAAGAAACAAGTTTTGAAAGATTTATTGATGGCTTTCTTGACGGTAAAGCTGGATTAATTCAAATTGCTCGTGCAGAAACAAATGAAGAGAGATTGCAGTTAATTAGTTTACCTTTTGCTCTGGGCAGACTTGCTTTACCTGGAGCGATTAGTTTACTTGCAGGCAATGCCGCTCCAACTGCTGAGTTTGCAGTAAATTCTTTATCTCAAGGAATAGTAGGCTTTGTTTTGAGTCCTAATGAGGAAAATGTTCAAGTTGAAGATAATATTTTGGGTCTTCGAAGGGCTTTAAGTTCTAATGATCCATATGATTGGGGGCGTTTTGCTTTTAATCTTTCTGATATAGCTTTAGTACCTTTTATGGAGGGTAGAATTACACAGGCAAATAGAAGATTATCCAGCCTTCCACAGGCAATTAATTCAACTAAAGCGGTAGATAATGCTTTAACTAGAGAACAAATTGTTCAAGAGCTTTTGGAACAACCGATCGTTCCTACTAGTTTAGAAGGTATAAAAAATTTGTTTTCAAATGGAAATCTTGGTCACCAAGCTTATACTTTGTATAAAGATGGAGAAGTTATTACTGTAATCGAACAAGTAAATAAGATAAATGGAGATATTGTCTCCAGAACTCAACTTAATTCTCCGTCAATTGCATTTGTCCTTCATGATTTTGATCATGCGATAACAACTTCTATGGTTGATGCCCGAGGAGAAGATGTTAATGCAATTTTGGCTAATACTAGAGATTTATGGAGGTCTAATTTTAATGAACCAATTCTTAGTAGACCTGCGTCTTCTACAGAAGCAATTTACAAAAATTTACGAACCCCAAAGACAAGTTATGGAGCTGTTTCTTTGAGAGCCCCAAGAATACCATCTAATCAAGAACTTCTCGGTATGTCGTCATCCAATTGGCCACAGATTTTAAAAAATAGAATGACTGATTCTGGACAAATACGTTTAACCTATAATCAAGAGCTAGTAAATTTAGGATTGATGAATGAAACGCAAGTAATTTCTGATGGAGGGAGGATCAATCAACTAGACTTGGAGGGAGTTCAACCTATTTATGGTTTTGGATATTTAGATAATTTTGATCGGATGACATGGGAAGAATTTGCTAAATTTTGGAGTGAAGTTAATCCTCAATATTGGGAATCATTGGCTTCAAGCAGCAGTGCAAACATTCAATACTAATTTTTAAGAATTGGTATGTTTCTCTAATTTTCTTAAATCCAACTTTCTTAAGCACGGAGATAACCAAGCCGTTAAGGCAACTGTAATTAAGCACACAATTCCGCCCAAGTAAACGGCGGGAACTGTCCCCAAAAGTTTTGCCGCAATTCCTGATTCAACCTCTCCGATTTCGTTGGATGAGCCGATAAAGATTGAATTGACGGCCGAGATTTTCCCTCGCATATGCTCGGGGGAAAGCAGTTGGACAGCGGTTGAACGGATAACCATGCTGATGCTGTCAAAAGCACCACTGAGAGCAAGAGCAGCGAGGGATAAGAAAAAGTTTGTGCTGGCGCCAAAAACCAAAATACAAAGCCCGAATCCCGTGACAGAGGTTAAAAGCCAAAAGCCATTTCGGGCTTTATGGTTTCTTGTAAGATACAAACTCATGATTGTAGCTCCTACTGCGGGAGCCGCTCGCAGAACACCGAGGCCCTTTGGGCCAACCATTAAAATTTCGCTAGCAAAGATTGGAAGCAGAGCCGTAACTCCACCAAAGAGAACAGAAATCATGTCCAAAGAAAGTGCTGGAAGTAAGATTGGATGCTTAAAAACGAATTTGGCTCCAGACAATAATTCATCCTTAATTGAATCGTGCTTCTGGACTTGTTCGGGGGAGGGGAGTTTTTTACGGATTAAAAAAGCCGCCACAGCCGTACCCAACAAAAGAAAGCAAACAATGGATGATGAAGCAATTGCTCCCCAAATACCAAAAGCGAGGCCACCAATGGCGGGCCCCGCAATGCGCGCGATTTGCATGGCCGAGCTAGACATGGCGGTTGCCTTTAGTAAAAAATCTCTTTCCACCAGGCGTGGGATGATGGCAAAGATGGCGGGCATAGCAAAAGCCCTTGCAATGCCGGTTAAGAAAGAAGCTGAGTAAAGCAAACCAACCTGAAGGCTTAGACTCGGATTCAGGCTCGTGCGGGTGTGCAGTAGGTGTTCTGTGAGCACTAGCAGGGCAGAGAGCAAACTAACGAAGATGATGGAACGGTAAATAATTAGTGGCGGCTTGCGGTCAATTAAATAGCCAGCAAAGAGTGCGAAACCAATGGCCGGGACAGCTTCAGCGAGGCCGATGAGGCCTAAATACAAAGGGTCTTTTAAAAGTTCATAAATTCTCCAACCCAATATAACAGACTGCATCTGGACGGCGAAGGTGAAAAGAAAGCGTGCGGAGAGGAGTTTTTTGAAGTCAGAGGGCATGCAGGATTACGCGGTTGTTTTGGTTGATGAGAAGGTGTTAGTCAATGATAATGCCTCGTTCGGGGTTTGGTAGTTTTTTTGTTTTTGTTGTTTATAAAATAAGAGAAAAGGGTTAATCAAAGCTAATATATATTTTAAATATTTAATTTTTCCGAAATAAATGCCATTTAATCGAGGAAATTTAGAAAACTTAATTTGCATTGAAACACACAACTTTCCAGAAATTGTGTGTCCTACATGTAAAAAGGGAATTCTTAAGTTCGATGAAACTAACTTAAAGAGCCAAGAGACTGCTAAATCAAAGCAAGTTGAAAAAGATGAAGACCATTCTCCTGAAAATAATCAATATATCTTTTCAATGTTATTAATATGTGATTCTCCTGCTTGTGGTGAGCCAGTGATGTGTGTTGGGGATGAATATCGTCGTTATGAGCATGATGATGAATCTTTAGAGGAAGTGTTAAGAACTATCTTAAACCCAAAATTCTTTTATCCAACAATTGAGTTGTTTAAGTTAGATGAAAGTATTCCTGAAAAATTAAGAGTGAAATTATTAGAATCTTTTTCTTGTTTCTTTGTTGATTCTTTTTCGTGTGCAAACAAGCTGAGACAAACACTGGAAATCTTACTTGATGAATTTAAAGTCCCTAAGTGTAAAAAACTTCACACTCGTATAGATTCAAAATTAAGAAAAGCAAATAATGGACTTACCCCTCATGCTGATAAACTCTTATCAATAATATTCATTGGTAATGCTGGCAGTCACTCAGGCAATATTCCTGTAAAGCGAGAAGATATCATTGATGCATATGAGATTTTT
>JANRMG010000315.1:0-15709 GCA_033761855.1 Candidatus Caenarcanales bacterium | reverse complement strand
TTAATGTTGTCAGCTCCATCACCACCGTTGAGTCTGTCATCACCAATTCCGCCATTGATGGTATCATTTCCGATTCCGCCATCAATAAAGTCATTTCCAGCATCACCATTTAAGACATCATTGCCAGCCTGTCCATAAATTGTGTCAGCTCCATCACCACCGCTTATATTATCGGCCGCATCAACTCCGGTAGAGTAGCTAGCATCACCACCGTAAATTACATCGTTACCAGTTCCACCGGTTATAGCATCAGACCCAGCTCCTCCAACGATAAAATCATTATCAGCTCCGCCATTCAATGTGTCGTTTCCGGCTTCGCCGTATATGTAGTCGCTTCCAGCGTCTCCATTAATTGTGTCATCGCCTGACCAACCAAGTAAAGTATCGTTACCTGTACCACCGTTAATTAGGTCATTTCCAGCACCACCATCTACATAATCACTTCCGGCACCAGCGTGGATGGAGTCATTTCCACCATATCCATAAATGTAATCTGTAAAGCTTGTTCCATAAATTGTGTCTGCTGCATTACTTCCATTAATAAAATTATTGTAGTTGTTATAAAACCAGTTTCCGTTTACGTAATAATAATATGAATCGTAATAATAGAATGATGAATAAGCGTAGTAAGAAAAATAAGCAAATGTTCCTAAGGGCGCAATTATTGATTCTAATTCTTCAACTTGTAAGTTAGATTCTTGTGATTGATTTTTAAAAAACATGTTTTCCTCCAAAGCGCGTATTTACTAGTATATTCAATTTGACAAAATAAAAACAATTCTATTTGCTTATAACAAGACTTATTTTGTTGGACAATTAGTTCTTAAACAATTAGTCTTATGATTAGTCTTTCAGGTTAAGAGAAAAACAAAATTAGCAATTACAAAATTGCAAGATCGTTAAATTTTCCTAAACCAAAGGCTGCATCATTCTTTTGTGTTTTTCAAAAACAGCAACTTCCTTGAATCCATAGTGTTTGACAAGCTCTTCGAGCTTTGCGTAATCTTTAGCTAAATTACAGGGAGCGTGGGCGTCAGAGGCAGTCGTAATAGGAATATTTTTTTCTTTTACCATTTGGATAATTTGTTCCGAAGGGTAAATCTCTTGAACTGGCTTACTCCAGCCAGCGGTACTCAATTCAATAGTTAAATCGGCTTTTTTAATTACATTAAGGGTTTCATCGAACAGCGAGGAAATATCCTTATTTGGGCGGTAGCCAAAGATTTTAATTAAATCCAAATGAGCGAGTCCATCCACCAATCCCGATTGTGCTGTTTTTTGGATTTCAAGAAAATAGGTTTCATAGAGCTGATTAATATCTTTTTTTTCGAATTCGCTTTTAAAACTTGGATGATCGAAGGCCCAATCACCGATGAAATGAACCGAGCCAAGGACAAAGTCTAATTTATCATAATTCTTTTCCGTCCACTTTTTGCCGAGAGCGGATGTCTCTGGGTCGTTGTCCAGCTCAATTCCAATTCTGAACTTAAGGTCTTCATTTAAAGTTTCTCTAAATTCATAAAAGATATCCAAGTTGACGCCCGGATGGTAGCGGTCATGGTCTGTAAGAGCAACATCTTTAAGACCTCTTTCGCGGGCACAGTCGGCCCATTCGTTTAATAGCTCAAGTGAATATTTGCGGTTTGGATCGTGACCAAGCGGATGATTGTGATAATCGGAAAAGAGCGCCATAAATATTTATAAAATTTCTACTTACACAATATTAAATGAAGAATTCAAATACAAAATCGAAAAACAATCATTCCATTTTAAATTGAGTAGATAAGTCTATCTCAGAGAGTCTAAAGGACTTCTTTTTATGCGCTAACTTGTTTTCAATATGAAAATAGAGCTCAGAAGTCTCAGTGAAGACGGTACCATAACGGTTGTACTTACCATTAATTTTAATGAAGGCAAATTGGTTGGCGGACCTCATCTAAAGATTTTTGGAAGCTCTTTCGACAAATACAAAGATTGGTACGAAATGCAAAGCAAAATTACATAAGATATCAGTTTTGCGGTCAACCGCGCTCTCAAACAAGGCCAAAAAGAAACCGGCATAATAAGGCATTGAACACACGACGTGGTAAGCAAAAAAGTACGGGAACGCTATGGAATGTCTAAACCGGTGCTTTCAATAGTTGTGTAAGACGTAAGCATTTGAGTCCGCTTAATTGAAGAGACTTTTGAGAGAAAGCGGAAGCATGAATTGTGTACCTCCGCTTTTATTGATAATGATGAACTCTAGACAGCTTCATCTCTAGCAAAGGAGTCAGCTGCTTGAGTTGATAAAGAAGCTATTCCTTCAGAAGCTCTCGCTGAGGCCTCTCCTTGAGCATTAAGTGGCGATTCTTTGTCAAGTGCTAATTCCCCTCCTCTGCAATAAAAAGCTTTTCTGATATAAAAATATTTTTCACCAGCTGGATTTTGCCTTTTTGCAACATAAAAAGTGTTCTCACTGCTGTCATTTGTGTACATGGCCTCCAATGCTGGGATCGTATCTTCCTTGTTAGCCCAGAAAGTTTCAGATCGTCCCTGAAAGGTTATTTTGAATGCCTTCCCATTTGGTATTGGTGAACTTGAGGGATATGGACTGGGAAAACCAACTTGTACAGCAGGTTTCTGAAGAAGCAGAAAATGCTTACTTCCAATATTTGTATTTTCTCCAATACTGCCTGGAAAAAGAGTGGCTTTGGTTGGTTGAAAAACATTAGTATTTATTTGAAGCGGTGGTGCTCCATTACATGTTCCGCTAGCAACCGTATTTCTATTTGTTGAAACTGTGGGGGGGGTAGCACTCATTTGAAAATTCCTCATGATTAGTTTTTAACTAAACTTAGTAAAATCCCTAAAAGTTATGAAGTTATTAATATCTTTAATAGAATTGAAAACATCTAACAAACATCTAATTTTGAGGATTTCTTAGAGTCACCTAAGAAACTTAAGGAAAATAATAGTTAAATTCACTGATTGGTAGACGCTCAGATTCTTCTGGAGCCCCCGTTATACAGAGGAAAATAAATAGAGGTTTCTAGACTTTTAAAATAAGATTTCTTTATTTAAGTTAGATTTTACAGATCCTTGAAAAACCTCACCTCCTTCACCATAAATTAACAATAGGCGTAGAATTAAATTTAAGAACCGACTTTTTAAATTATTTTATGTTCCAAAGATTGCTTCTAATCGCCTTAATCGCGATTTTCACCTTACCTTTTAGTGGAAAAGCTCAAATGGGAGCCATGCCCTTAGGTACTGATTCTGTCGCTAATATAGCCGAAAAAGCAGCGCCTTCGGTTGTCAGTTTGGAGGTTTCAGTCAAAGGTAAACGCACCATTCCTTCGGTAGCCGATGTTTTTGATTTAGGCAATGCAAGAATCATAAAGATAAAACCTAAAGTTTTGAACACTGAATCCAAAGTAGCTGACGGCTCTGGATTTATCATCTCAAAGGACGGCTACATCATCACAAACTATCACGTTGTTAATCCTCCATCCCCATCAAATCCTAAAGTCAACGTTAAAGCCTCTAAGATTGAAGTGGTTTTATACGATGGCAAACGCCACATCGCAAAGTTAATTGGAGAAGATAAAGACAGCGACTTGGCAGTAATTCAGATTGATGCCAAAAATCTAAAACCAATTGAGTGGGGTAATTCAGCTAAAGTAAGACCAGGAGACTTTGCTGTCACAATTGGAAGCTCGCTCGGAGCCGACCACACTGTTGGTTTTGGGGTTATAAGTGCAGTATCTCGTAAAAAACCAGAAATTGGTTTGGCCGAAGCTTTGGTCGGAGACCTCGATTACATCCAAACCTATGCACAAATCAACCCCGGAAACTCCGGTGGGCCGCTCATAAACATGAAGGGTGAAGTTGTAGGAATTGCCAATTTTATAGAAAGAGCTCCACACAGTCCAGGATTTGCCATTCCTTCTAATTACGCAAAAGTTGTTACCACCACTTTAATTCAGGATGGAAGAATAAGAAGACCTTCAATCGGAGCTCATCTCTATCCTTTCCAAGAGAAGAATGGCCAGATTGAGACCGACGGTTCATCCAAAAAGATTTTAGGTGCCATCATCTTGGACACCCTTCCGGGTGGGCCATCCGATAAATTGGGGCTAAAGCAAAAAGATTTAATTACTAAATTTAACGGTAAGAAAATAGCAACCATCGATGATTTCATCGAAATGATTCATATGACAAGATCTAAACCGGTTGGAACTGTCTTTGATATTGAGGTCTTAAGAGGCAACCAAGTTCTTAACCAAAAAATCAAAACTGAATTCCTCGATGTGGGCGATGATGCAGACGATTAAAAAAGAAAACGAAAGAAAGCAAAAACAATAATGTATTTAGAGAATAGTTTTTATGTAAAATTATTCTCTATTTACTTTTTAGGCGAAAACCTTGTCCGACACAACCCAAAATCAAACTCAAATTAATAAAACTGAAATGCTCGCAAAAACAGCCAAAGAAGTTAGAAAACTTGCTTTGAGAGCAATTGCTCAAGCTAACTCCGGCCATCCCGGTGGCTCTCTTTCTTTGGCTGACATTTTGACCGTGCTTTACTTTGACCTCTTGAAGCACGACCCCAAGAATCCAAACTGGACAGAGCGAGACAGAGTTGTAATCAGCAAGGGACACGCTTCACCGGGAATTTATGCGGCTTTAGCCTTGGCTGGTTACTTTGACCCCGAAGAATTGGTGAGCACCTTTAGACAAGTTAAATCCAAATTTCAGGGCCATATCGACAGGCTCAAAGTACCAGGAGTTGAAGTCTCCACGGGCTCTTTAGGACATGGTTTATCGGTGGCAAATGGAATTGCTCTCGGGTTGCGTTTAGATAAATCCAACAACAGGGTTTACGCTCTTCTCAGTGATGGAGAGCTACAAGAAGGACAAATTTGGGAAGCCGTAATGGCCGCTGCACATTATAAACTCGGCAACTTAACCGCCATCATTGATAGAAACCGTATTCAGCTTGACGGTTGGACTGAAACCACAATGGCCCTTAACCCTCTTCCGGAGAAGTTTAAAGCCTTCGGATGGAAAGTGGAAGAAATAGACGGACACAACTTGGAAGAAATTTCTGCCGCTATAAAACGCAGCCACAAGCGCGAATTGCAAGACCAACCCTATTTAATTCTTGCCAATACTGTTAAGGGCAAGGGAGTTTCCTTTATGGAAGACCAAGTTAAATGGCATGGTGTTGCACCTAAAAAAGAAGAACTGGTAGCAGCGCTCGTTGAGTTGGGTTGAGATTAATCACTGATTGGTATAATTATTTTAGGAATAGAAATCATGAATAATAAGCCTAAAAAAGAACCTTTAAAACAACCTTCCAAAAGAGTTGACTCCGCTTTTTTAAGTAGGGAAATTAAGGCTTTTGAGTGCAGAGGCGGTACAATAAGCAGAAAAGATATCCGTAGAGCCGTTGAAGAGCTCTTTGAAGAAAAAAACAAGAAAGTTGCTTAAGGAATTTTGATTTTTGAAAGAAAAGATAAAAACTAGTAAGAACCAAAAGTTACAAGTTTTTATTAATTGTCCTTTTGATACAAACTACAAAGAACTTTTTTATGCACTTCTTTTTACCATCTTGGATCTAGGATTTATACCCAGATGTTCTCTAGAAAGCGAAGATGGCGGTGAACACAGACTAGACAAATATGGAGACTAGTAAAAGAGTGTCCCTTTGGTATTCATGATATTCCTCGAACAGAATTAAATTTTAATAAATTACCGAGATTTAATATGCCCTATGAATTAGGCTTATTTCATGGATATAAAAAGTCCTTTCCTCAACGAAAGAAAAAGCTCCTTGTTTTAGATAAAGAGCCTTATCGCTATCAGCAATTCATATCTGACCTAGCAGGGTGTGACATAAAATCTCACTCAGACAATGTTGAGGGGGTGATTAAGGCTGTTAGAGACTGGCTTCGAGCAGAGAATCCTGATTCAGAACCATTTTCAGGTGCTGCATTCGTTACTGCTCGTTTTCAAGAATTTTCAAAAGACTTGCCTAAATTGTGCAAGAAGAGCAATATGAAACAAAGTGAACTTGAATATATCGATTTTAAAAAGCTTGTAGAAGAATGGTTAAAAACAAAACAGAAGACTAATAAAACTTAATCCTCTTCTACATCAGCGGTAACTTCTTCCCACTCTGTCAAAGCGCGTCTACGTTCTTCCACTTCGGACATTAAAGAAGTTGGGTTCTCAATCGGGTCATTTAAAGGTCTAACCCCAATTGATCGGCCTCCAGGCATAAACATTTCAATCAAATAGTTATTTGCCAACTCTTTGACTGGTTCAGCAGTTTGGGATTCTTCTTTATTAACGTCTTCGGCCATCTCTTCTACTAGCTCTTCTGTTGGCTCTTGCGGAAAATTATAGTTAATCTTTAAGTACTCAAAAGAGTTAACGTTCAGGTGAACGCGGCGGTTGAAGAACAAACTGGCTTCGGCGGGGTCTTCAAAAATTTCGACAACATAGCCTTCTCTCTTTAGGAGAGGCTTTCCATTAAGGTATTCGGTATACTCAATATGATCGAGGCCTTGTAAAAGTCTTATAATATCTCTTTTATTAAATATGACCCCTCTATCTATTAAGCAGGGAACCAATTGGTCTTCTTGTTTTTTCATTGGTTGTATTAGGTCAGTAATTAAATATTACTTCAAATATAAATTTATAATGAATTGTATCGCGAGTTGAACCTCGGCTAACGGATAGTTTGCTTAACTAGTTTTAATCTTGTCCGCTTTTCCGCAGATAACAAAGAATTAACCTTCCAGAATTTTATAAATTATTTGTAATAATCCTAAAAAACCACCATTTTACCTACTTAATGATTAAAAACTAACCACAAGTGTATCTCGAATTACAGGCTAATTGACTTTCTGAGCGATTGTGAAGATTGTGCGGCTGTAGTAAATTTTTATAGTTAACCTTTCCAAGTCCCCCGACAGAAAAGCGAATCCAAACATGAAAAGTAAAGCTATATTTTTTCTCTTGAGCTTTTCTCTCTGTTTTGCACCTTTTTTAACTAAAGCAGAACAAAGTGAAGCAGCTGGCCTAAAAGGCTCTATGAAATACGAAGGCAACAAGCGCTATTACGTAACCCCGTCCGGAGAGACTCTTTTGGACAAAAGAAGAGTTGGCCCAATTTACCCTAACATCTTTGATGTAGCAAGAAAAGGCAATTCCCAAGACTATATAACTACCGAAGATGAAGACAGAGGCTGTAACCTCGAAAAATTGTTTATGGGTACCATCTACCAAAAGCATGGATTCAACGTTAGAAAATACTTAAATGCTCTGGCCACCTCCGAAGGCTCTTGTTCTGGCCTTGCGACTGCTGAAGAACAGTCTCTTTGCAAGCAATATCATAGTCTTCCAGCTTGCCAAGGCACAACTCCTGTAGTTTTCAAAGCTCTTCCTTTAGGTGCTGGACAAAAGTATTTAACTTATCAAAAGAAAGCCCCCTTCAACTGCTCAGCTGAAGCCGATGTTATTTTGAAAGACACCTATGTTTCTAAGCAAACCCAAGAGTGGAGCAAGATTGAAGGCGATTTAATGGACAAGAAAAGATCAGGCTCAACCGGTGACTTAAAAGCCAAAGCTCCCGTAAGCCAAATCAGAAAAACTGTACTTGCCAAGAACCCAAGCGCAACTCAAAGAGACATTGATTTTGCTATCAATGACTGGGTTTACACTGAATCAAAGAAGGCAACTTTTAATGTCAATGAAAGCGAAGTTAAGACTCTTGTAGAAGCCAGATACAGCCCTTCTGCTGCCATGAAAAATGTTATCGAATACAGATCACAGATTGGTGGAGCTTGTGCAGGTAAAGAGGGTAGATACAATGCCAAGGTTTATGCCGAAGGCGTCAATATCCCCGCTCACGAAGTTTTAATTTACGGAGACTACATTGATCCAGCCAATAAATGCATCTGTAAATGATCAGTTGATATTTCAAATCTCCATCTCAAAGCCTCAGCCATTGCAGTTGAGGCTTTTTTCTTGAAAATTCATTTGAACTAATGGATCGATTCAAGGTATTTTTAAGTCAATTATCAGATAATCAATTTACAAACTTGAATAAAAAAATCAAAGTTGGAATTATTGGAGCCACGGGTTATACAGGCCAATGCTTAGTGCAATTACTAAGTCATCACCCGAATGTAAAGATTATGTTGTTAGGCTCTGGTAGCAAGGCCGGAAAATCGTTGGCCGAAATCAACCCCTTTTTTATAAACCAAAAAGAGCTGCCAAAACTCACAAGTTTTACAGAAAGCGATTTGGCTGATCTGGACTGTTTATTTACTGCTACGCCTAACGGCTTCGCAGTTAAAATTGCCGAAACAGCGATTGAAAAAAAAGTTAAAATTATAGACCTAGCGGCTGATTTTAGACTTACTGACACTAAAGTTTATGACGAATGGTATGCACCACTAAAAGCTGCCCCCGAAAGAGTACTGAGTCAAGCAGTTTACGGACTTCCTGAATTCAATCGCGAGAAAATAAAAGACGCACAAGTTTTAGCAAACCCGGGCTGTTACCCTACTGCAAGTGCTTTAGCAATGCTTCCATTATTTAAAGAAAATTTGGTTGATCCCTCCTTTTGTATAATCGACGCTAAGTCCGGAACAACTGGTGCTGGCAAAAAAGCCGAGGAGGCCCTTTTGTTCGCCGAAATCAATGAGTCATTCTCGGCTTACAAAGTAAACAAACACCGACACACACCAGAGATAGAGCAATCCATAAAACTGTTTGGAGACAAAGAAACCTTTGTGCGCTTTACGCCCCACTTATTGCCCATCAAAAGGGGGATTTTGGCTACCGTTTATTTAAAACCAAACAAAAAATTAAAGCTTGCCAAGATTGAGAGCTGTTTTGAAACTTATTACGAGCATGAACCCTTTGTGAATTATGTCTCTGAGTCGCCTTCTACTAAGCATGTTTATGGAAGTAATTGTTGCCACATTAATGCCTGCCTCGATGAAAGGAGCGGACTAATTGTGATTACTTCTGTAATAGACAACTTGATGAAGGGCGCTGCAGGTCAGGCAGTCCAGAACTTTAATTTAATGTTTGCTTTAGATGAAGAGAGCGGACTGAAGAACATTGGGATTGTGCCCTAAAAGAAGCATTGAAAAGGTAAGCATCACTTTTTCAACAGTCTAAAGCTTGATCATTTAGAAATTCAAAGCACAAGTTACAACTTATAAATTTTAAGCCGCCATCAATCCATAAGATTCATCGAGAGTCTTGTGGTACAAACCTTCCAGCTTACCAGCCACCTGATCCCAAGTTATTGGATACAAGTCATCGAAGGATCTGTCTTTGAGTTCTTTAGATAAAGTTGGATACATAATCACCGAGAGAATCAAGGATGCCAAACGATCAACATCCCAGAAATCATAACGAAGAACATGCTTTAAAACTTCCGAAACACCCGATTGCTTAGAAATAATTACCGGTAATCTATGAGAAAGTGCTTCAAGGACCGTAAGACCAAAAGGCTCCGAAACCGACGATAGAACGAAGCAGTCCACGCTTTGGTAAATTTCTTTTACTTGGTCACCCTTTAGCATTCCGGTAAAAGTTACGCTGTTGCTAATTCCCAATTCATGCGTTCGGCCTTGTAAGTAAGGCACAAGGTCACCGCCTCCAGCGATTATAAATTCGGCTTTTGGTTTAAATTTAAGAACCTTTGTAGCCGCTTCCAGAAAGTAATTTGGGCCTTTTTGGTAAGTTACACGCCCGAGGAAAAGAATTTTTGGTGCTTCAGTATCGGTTTCGCGGGGTTTTGGCGGAAGTGCATTAATATCAATTCCATTGTGGAGTATATCAATCTTCCAAGGCTCGATTCCGTAGTTATTAACCAAAATATCCTTGGTATAATTGCTAACAGCTATAACTTTGTCGGCCGCCTGGCAACCGCTTTGCTCAAAAAATCTTACTTGGTCATTTCCATTTCCGGGACAACGGTCAAACTCGGTAGCGTGTACGTGGCAAACTAGAGGCTTGCCAGAAACTTCTTTAGCAATAACACCAGCGCCAAAGGTCAGCCAATCGTGGCAATGAATAATATCAAAATCTAAAGAGCTTGCAATCGAAGCAGCAGTCTGATTGTAGCGGTGAACTTCATCGATCAAATTGTTTCCATAAACTGCACGATCTTTGGAAATGCCCGATAAATCAGCATCTTTTTGTTCAGTGAGGATTTTATCGATGGCTTCTAAGCTCAATTGGCTCAACTCAATTGGCTCATTCACAAAGGAATAAGGCTCAATCGGAGATTGAAGTCGGATTGTTTTTACACTGGTTACCGAAGAGGATTCGATTTGTTTATCAACACAAAACTTCCAAAAGTCTGCTCCAAAGATAGTTAAGCCGTCTTCGCGAGAAGAGGTAATATTTTTAGGCAAAATTAAAGTTACCTCAACCCCTCGTTTAATCAGCGATTTGACCATCCCATAACAGGCCATCCCAAGACCACCAGCAATAAAAGGTGGAAACTCCCAACCAAACATTAAAACTTTAAGCTTTCGATTAAAAATAGGTGACAAGCCTTTACCCTCGATACTAAATAAAAACCAATTTATTTTATATGTTTTATATTCCCCCAACAGAATGAAACATTCAAAAATTTTTGATAAGTTTTTATTTCTGAGATGAAATATTTTTTTGAAAGAATTTAATAAAAAACTTTTTACTGCTCTACTTTTGGCTGGTGGTGAGGGAAGTCGCTTCTCCTCCAAACTACCGAAACAATTTTGCGAACTTAAAAAAGATTTTTTAGTAATTGAGAAAAGTTTACAAACAATCTCAGAATTTGCGACAGTAACTGTTATTGCCCTTTTTACACAACAATTAAAAGATCAAGAACTGAAATCCAAACTCAAAAAAATCGGTGAAAAGACCGAGAGCGAAATTTTATTTGTCCAGGGCGGAGAGAACCGTCAAGAATCCGTCTGGAACTGTCTAAAAGAAGTAGATACTGAATATTTGTTTATCCATGATGCGGCTCGTCCACTTGTCCACCGAGAAGATGTTAAGAGACTGTTAGAGCAAACTTTAATTTCGCAAGCAGCCATTTTGGCTAAGCCTGTCACAGACACCATCAAACAAATAAAAGAGAAGACAAATAATCAAATCGAAAAAACAATAGAGCGCAAATTGCTTTGGACAGCTGAAACCCCACAAGCCTTTAAAACAGAAATTTACACCAAGGCTTGTGAACATGCAAAGAAAACAAATTTCGTTGGGACAGATGATGCCTCTCTTTTAGAACATTTTGGGCTTGCCATTGAATTGGTTGAGTCTAAACACCCAAACCTTAAGATTACCCATCCAATCGACATCGAGATTGCAAAAATGATTTTAGGCAAAGGGAAATAATCCCCCTCGAACAAAAGGGAGATTAGATCCTGAGACAAGCTCAGGATAACGTTATTAAGAGATGGATTCTCGGCCCCCTTTAATAAAGGGGGCACCTCCCTTTTTGTTCTTTAGCTTTGAATAGTGGGTGTGGGGGATTATAAAGCCTTAACTAAAAAACTTATCCGGATCATCCATGATCTGTTCGGCTAGTTCGTAATCTTCCATCTTGTCTATGTCTATGCAAGCCTCTGGATATTTAATGATTTTGAGTTGGGTTTTCAGTCCTATTGCCTTAGACGATTCTTTATTACATTCTTCAAGCGAACATATTTTAAAAAGATATTTAAAAAGAAAAACTAAATCAATTTTGGCTAAAGTCGCACAGAAAGCCAGAGGGTTCTTACGGTAAAACTCTAATTTTCTTAAAACATCAACAGCATTAACATCTAAATTTTGAGAAGAAAAATAAAATAAATTAGTCCCAGAAAGCCACAGATCAGGGTTAAGCTTGTGCCAAGTTCTTTTAACTTTTGGAAGCTTTTTAATTAATTTGTCTTTTCCATTCACCACTCCAACCATAAAATCACAGTTGGAATCATCAAAATTTTCAAAAAAGGAATCAATTATCCGAGGCGATAAAAGAGGATTATCAGCTGTTGTAACTAAAAGACCCTGCTCTTTTTGAATTATAGAAACGGCCTTAATAATCCCTGTCATAGCGGAGCTATCGTCTTCATTGACAATCAGATCAAAGTCAAAGCCTTTTAGTTTTTCTCTAAAAAGCTCTTCCTGTCCGCTAGTTACACTGATTAAAAAAGGCTGAGGCAAGTTTGCATCTTTAAGAGACTTGACCACATGCTCAATTAAAGTCTTTTGTTTAATTTCAATAAAGGCTTTATTTTCCACTCCAAACTCTTGAGCAAAGGTATCTGCTAAGCGCTTGCCAGCTAAGATTAAGGTGACGATCTTGCGT
The DNA here is from genome assembly GCA_033761855.1 of Candidatus Caenarcanales bacterium. Classification (GTDB taxonomy): domain Bacteria; phylum Cyanobacteriota; class Vampirovibrionia; order Caenarcaniphilales; family Caenarcanaceae; genus JANRMG01. The sequence goes on along the minus strand of JANRMG010000315.1, from coordinate 3,351 downwards.
CTATCCACTTACAGTCTCTCTAACTAAATTAAATAAAATCTCTCAATTAAAAGATTTTCTCTTACTAAAGCATTTAAAGTAAATATTAAAAGTAAATCTCGTTAAATATCATTGGCACGTTTCATTAATGAAACATTCTTTAATTGAGTTTTTAAGTAAAATAGTTACTTATAAAAACTATGATTACAAAAAATACTGAGCACGAGCACGAAGAAATTGGCTTTCTTGAACTCTTTTACAATGTTCTATTCAAGCCAACCGATGCCAAAATTTTAATTAAATATCTTCGAGACGAAGCATCTACTAAGCTTTTTCTTTATTCTGTTTTTTCTGTGATTTTGGGCGCCGTCGGTCTTAGCTCCTACGAAGGCAACATAAGTGTAATTTTTAATTCGGTTTTCACTTGGTTGTTTACGGTATTGTTGGTTGGTCTTTTGGCTTGGCTCCTCAGACCCAAAGAGTCATCCTTCGACTTTGGACTGGTTTTCTTTTTCTGCGCTTTTGCACAGGCACCATTAATTTTTTTGGGACTAGCAAATTTGTGGAAAAACTCTTATTTCCCAACCACTATTCCTAGCGCCGCTTGCTTTTTGTGGTCTATTATCCTGTGGATCTGGGCTATTTCCAACTCTTTACATATTGGCAACTTTAAAGCCGTTGTTTTGGTTGTTCTTACCTTTGTGGCTCCAATATTAATTGTTCTGTGTCTTGCAATAATGGTTGTCGCCACTTTACTTTCTTTTGTTGGTTAATCGCTAATTTACCGACAAATTGGTTTTTTATCTGTTCTCTGGCTCCTTTCTTCTTTACTTTCTATCTGTCATCCTGAAACAAGTTCAGGATCTAAACACCATAAGCCCAAAATTCAGTCAATTATTAAGAAAATATTTGCATAAAGTGTTGACAAGATTAAATGGTTATGGAAAGATTAAAGTATAAAGATAAAGCTCAATTTTAGATTTCAATTTTAAATTTTCTTTTTTAATAAATTCATTTAATAATTCAATATTTCAGAGGTTTATAAAATGGTCGGTTCAGCCACAGCAACGCGCAGTGCAGTTGCTACACAAGAAACAAAGCAAGTAAGGCAAAGAAATATTTGGGGCTTTATAACAGGCACCAAAGAGCGTTATTTTAACGAAGAATCTAAAGGCCTTAAAGGAGATGCAAAGAAATCCAAGCACTTGGGAAGAACATTAGAACACGATGAATACTTTGGCCAAAATGGAATTTTAGGAAGTTTGCTCAGCACTCCCTTTGGTGGAAGAGCAAATAAATTTGCCGAAGACTTTATTAGAGAAAAACATCCAGATCATTTAGAAGATTTTAAAAATGCTGAAAATAAAGCAGCTTTTGTTCAAGAAAACTTTTCGGAAGAAGCACAAGGAAAAATCTACGATCACGTTGCTGGCTCTCGTTTAAGTGGAAAAATTAATTTTTTGGCTTCACTCTTTTACTCAGTACCTCAACTTTTATCCTCTAGAGGACCAGCTGAATTTGTATCCAATTTATTAAATATTGCAATGAACTCTTTCGGGGTTACTCGCTTATTTGCAATGTTAACGGCTATGTTACCTCCAGGAATTGCTCCTGTTGCTGATACATTACTTAATCTTTTCGGTTGGGGCATTATTAATAATGCTTATCAAGTTATTTCTGAGCCAGTAACTAATTGGGCTGATGAGCTATTAGGTTTTAAAAGACAAGACTTAAACAACCCACAAATGGCTGCCGCTGGAAACGGTTTTAATTCCTCTCGAATGACAAGCAACAACTATTCCCAAGACTTTATGAGAGGGGGTGGTGGTTTATCGGCTATAGCGTAAATTAATACCTTAAGTTCTTTTTCCAAAACCAAAATCTCAGGCAATAGAGAGGGTAAAACGCTGAAATGAAGCCAATCCTAGGAGCCTTAGTTGTCTCTTTCGGATTGTCATCCTGCTACACGCCAGCTAGATTAAATTGGAGATTATTTGAGTGGACATTAAAAATCCCTTTTGACTTATATTGAGCCTTTTAGTTTCTAAATCGACCTCTATTAAACCTCTTTTTTTATAATCCTCCATTAATGACCCTTTCTCCTTTATTAAATCTACTCCATAGACGCTCTTGTAATGCTCCAAATCAATGCCCTCTCTCAGCCTGAGTCCCAACATCAAATCCTCAATTTTCGGATCACAATCCAGCTCTTCTTGACTTATTGGATCTTTTAGATAGGCTTCCAAATCTCTTGAGTGCGCCTTACGTTTCCCCACTTTATATTCGTGAGCAGCCACTCCGAAACCGTAAAACTCATGGTTTCGCCAATAAGTTAAGTTGTGCTTGGATTGATAGTTAGAAGAAGCTTCCCCCTGACAAGGGCGATTTGAGGGGGTTTCTTTGATATCCTCTTGTTTATTGACAAAAACATCATTTTTGAAATCTCTTTTAGCAAAGTTGCTTACCTCGTATTGATCAAATCCCTTTTCTGAAAGCTTAGAGCACATTAAATCGTACATTGCACAAACTACTTCTTCGGAAGGTAAATCTGGGTGAGGCAAAGACTTTTGGCTTTGATAAAGCTTTTGGAAGGGTGTTCCCTCTTCGATTGTGAGCAAATAGCAAGAAATATGCTGAACCGCAAGGTCACAAGCTTTTTCTAGCGTGTCTTTCCAGGAATCAACGGTCTGTTTTGGCAAGCCAAAAATGAGATCAATACTAATATTGGTAAACCCGACAGATTGAGCGAGCTCGACTATCTCTAAAGAATCAGCGAGGGTATGTCCGCGAGCGAGCTTTGGCAAGATTTGCGGGTCAAAAGTTTGCACTCCAATACTGAGTCTGTTTACTCCAAGATTCTTGAGGCCAACTAGTTTTTGCTCATCAACAGTTCCGGGATTGGTTTCTAGCGTTATTTCGGTGTTTTGGTGAATGACAAAATTCTCTTTTAAAGTCTCAAATATCTGTTCGAGCATTTCCAGAGGCAAAATCGAAGGAGTTCCGCCACCAAAATAGATGGAATCTAATATTTCTTTTTCTTCAAATGGCGTTCGTGAGCTTATCTCGTGGCATAGAGCATCGGTATAATTTTGGTATCTTGAGCCTCCCTTACGTCTAGGGTTGTCGAGATAAACCGCAAAATCACAATAGGGGCAGTGCGTTTTGCAAAAGGGAATATGGATGTAGACAGCTTTGGGCATTAAAAAATTCAAACTTTTTCTTCCTGAGGTTCTCTTGAAACAGGCACAGAACCTGTTTCACCTTTCTGTTTTACCAAGCCTTTAAACTTAAAAAACAAATAAACCGCTCCAAGAGCCAAAAGAGCAATCATTACATAATCAAAATAGTGCTTGTACTTTTTAATCAAATCCC
>JANRMG010000314.1:0-2180 GCA_033761855.1 Candidatus Caenarcanales bacterium | reverse complement strand
ATGAGATTTTTGAATATATTTTAGACGAGGTTTATGAATATTCAAACAAAGCAAGAGAAGCTAGAGAAGCATTAATTAAAGAATCAATTAAAGAATCTTCCGAAAAACTAAGTAAAAAATATAAAAACTCAATGAACCCAACCACCACAAAGTACTTCCCTGAATACCAAAAGCTGATCGGTAAACAAATCGATGAGCTAATCAGGAATTTCGATTTTACTGACCAAAACACCGATTTGGGCTACCGAACTCAAGCTTCTGCTGTTTATTCTTCGAACATCGAAGGGAATAGCATAGATTTAAATTCTTTTATGAATTTTAAGCTTTCAGCCAGCAACTTAAACCCACAAAAGGAAATCCAAGAAATTGAAGATTTGGTTCAGGCTTATGAGTTCGCCCAATCAAACGAACTAAACCAGGCAAATTTTTTGCACTGCCACAAAGTTTTTTCCAAATTATTGTTACCTAAAGAAAAACAAGGAAAATACCGCAAAGACAAAGTTGGGGTATTTGGAGCTCATGGATTGGTTTATTTGGCGGTTGAACCGGAATTTGTTGAAAAAGAAATGACTGAGTTCTTTGCAAGCATAGATGAATTGCTACAAAAAGAACTTTCCAACCCTCTTGTTTTTTACCATGCTTCTTTGCTTCATTTAAAGTTCGCTCATATCCACCCTTTTGCCGATGGAAATGGGCGCGCCGCAAGATTGTTGGAAAAATGGTTTATTGCCCAAAAGCTTAGTAAAGATTTCTGGAAGCTCTCCTCCGAAAAATACTATAAGGAGCACCAGAACGATTATTACAACAACATAAATTTAGGAGTTAATTATTACGAACTAAATTACGATAAGTGCTTACCGTTTTTGCTGATGCTGCCTGAATCTTTGAGTTTATAGATTCTGAACTTTACCAGAATGAAAGTATTTAACGAGAGTTCGATGGAAAACGAATACGATGAATAAAGATGGTTGGTGTTAGGGGCTTGCCGCCAGCCCCTAACGACCCCGCTCCCGGGGAACTATCCCCGAACCCCAGAATTTTTTGATGGTTATCCGGCCGATTGCCCCTTACGACTAGCGTCTGACGGGGCATCTAAAGATTTCCTTATTCAACACTTAAGTTATTTGGTATTACCGAGACACCCTCCAGAACCTAAATCACCTCCACTCCTCATCTCAAGCAAAATTGCTCTCAACTCGTTGAGTTCTTCATAATAATCGTCCATCCGGAGGCTGTGGTCTTGTAATCTTGCTTCACAAGTGGAAATACGAAGATTAAGACTCATAAGCCGGGCATTAAAACTTGGTTCTTGCGGTCTTTTGTCGTCCCGGCCAAAGCCATTATTAATATTCTTAGAAATCATTTGCCCACCTCCCCGATAGAGAGAGGCTCTGAAAGGAGAGGGTGGACAAAGTAAAACTTTAATTTAGTTTGGGTGAGTTGCGCAGAAAAACTGCTATTATGCATAAGCTGCTCCTAGTCACTTAGGGGTTGGCACGAGGGATGGAGTTGCCGCTTCATTCCTCACTCATCAAAATAGCACAACTTTAGTTGATTTGTTTATTAAATTTTAAGTTTTTGATTAATTCTTTTTTAAGTGTATTGCTGCATGAATAGAGCAAAGACGAACATTAAATTGTGAAGACAAACTAGGCCAGATTTTTTACCAATTCACTAAACTCAACTTTAAACGAGTCTCTAAGCCTGTCGGCATTACCAAGTAAAACCAAATTGTTGGTATCTTTATCAACGAATCCCCAAATAACCCTTTTAGAGCCGAAGGCAATAAGTACTCCAAGAATTAAAATTCCCATTCCAATAATCATAATCGCATCGCCCGGGCTGTGCTTGTATTGTATACCTGTCTTTGGGAAAGCGCCCAGGAACTTAATCTTCATTGGGCCTAGTTGAATTTGCTCTTTGGGCTTGGCTTTACCAATAAAACGCAAATTACCGCTTTCAATTAAGGCTTGTGGATTGCTGAACACCGTTGTATCTTCTCCGCTCTTTACTGAAAATACGTTCAAGCTGTCTGGTTCTTTGCTACTAATTAAAAACAACAACCCAAGTTCATCAGTTGCAGGAATATAAGCTACTTCTAAGCCGTTTTTAATTTTGTTTAATTCAATCTCAAAGTTTTTGGAATTAAATTCAATTCTTAAAACCCTCTTCCAGTCAGC
>JANRMG010000313.1:0-3093 GCA_033761855.1 Candidatus Caenarcanales bacterium | reverse complement strand
GATAGGCACAAGAGCTAAAGGCAGTAAAAACCATTCTAAATTATTAAAAAGGGCGAGCGCTGCCAGCGTTCCACCCAATAAAAAACTACCTGTATCCCCCATAAAGACTTTGGCCGGATGCCCATTAATCCGCAAGAAGCCAAAGCAAATTCCGGACAGCGCAAAGGCAAAGATTGTTGTTACCAGCGATCCCGAAGATAAAATAATTAAAGTCCCCAAGCCCAAATAAGACCAAGCAAGCACAGAGGCAGCAAGACCATCTAGTCCATCAGTCAGATTGGCGGCGTTCATACTGCCGGCCAAGACAAAAAAAACAAAGACACTAAAACCAAAATTTCTCAATGGAATATCCCATTCAAAGAGGCTAGTGCTGTCACGGTTTAACATAATGGCTACTAAAACCGAAAGAGCAATTTGTGCTAAAAGCTTTTGTCTAGGTTTTAATCCTTCGTTTTGTTTTTGGACTTTTTTTAAGTAATCGTCCCAAAAACCAATTAGCATGGCCAAAACTAAAATGGCAGAAATTTGTAAATCTAGTCCCCAATCGGCTTCTTGAGCCGAGAAAAACTGCCAAACATAAAGAATTAAAAACACAATTGGAATAACAACCAAAAAACTTAGTCCGCCAGCTGTTGGAGTGGCGCTTTTTGTTTGATGAGAAGCTGGGCCTTCTTTGCGGATTATTTGACGAAAGCCAATTTTGGTTAAAAGATTTATGAGTGGCTGGCCTAGAGAGGCTTCAGCAAGAGCGGAGATTGTAAAAGCTAAAAAGACAAAAACAATATCAATCATCAAATTAATACCAATAGGTTGAAAGTAAAACTAATCCTAGCTAATTAGCTTTAAATAATCTTTATATAAATTCCTTTCCTTAATTTAACTCTATCTTTGTAAGTGCTCTAGGAGAAGCAAATGAAGTTCCATTCCATTCTGTATTAAAAAAAATCTTATTATTATTTTCTGTGATTCTTGCTTTTGGATCAGGGAAATAGACATATTTATTTGGGTAATTTTGCAAGGTTTGTTTCAATTGCTCTTTGAAATTTTCTGTAAAAGCATGATTGTTGTTTAAATATTGATTTAATGTGTCCTTTTCAAATATTTTTTTTGCCATATTACTGTATTTGTTCTTCAAATCTTCAGATTCATTAAGGATGTTCTTATATTCTTCTGACGATTTGTCTTGAATTTGAAGTAACTTTTCTCTTGTTTCAAGCATTTTTAATAAAGCTTCAACCATATTCTGATGTTGCTCTTCATCAGCCAAGCCAAACTCAGATCTATGATTTAAAACAGTTGCTTCTATTTCTCCATCTGCAAAAGCATCAAAATTTACTTCATTAGTAGTTGTATCAATAGTATAGCGGATAGGTAATAGAGCACTTTCATAATTATTAATCATACTGTTTTGAGCACTGTATTCAGAGATTTGACCATTTTCTTTTGCGCCTGTAGTTGTAATTCCTTTGGCAAAACTAAGAAGATTAATAGTGTCTTTTCCATCGTTACCAGCGGCCAAATAAACTTGACATCCATTTGCCTCAAGTTCCTCAATATTTAATATGAGTTCTTTGAATGGATTAGAACTGTCAAAACGATCTTGCAAAAGAGATAAGCCACCAAAAAGAGCTAAAAATGGTTTATTTCCAGACATTATGAAATTTCTAATCTCTTCTTTAAATTCATAGAGATTGGAACCATCTTCTTTAATTGGGTAATTCAGGCCTGCTTCTCTTAATGCACGAATGAGAAGTGAAATTGTGATTTCAGTTCCGGGCCACTCAAAGGTAGAAATATTTAAAGCTTTAATATTTGCTTTTTCGTTTTTTATTCTTCTTAAAATGTCTTTTGTAAAATCAGTTAAAGATGTTAAATCTGAATCGGCTTTGAGAACAAATGGATTTTCATTAGATTCTTTATGAATAATGGCTTCTATAGCATCTCCGTGAAAGTTTACTTCTCTATTACTAGTTGTAAACTCAGCAAAACTATCATAAACTGCAACCATTGGCCTTTTCTTCTCAAGAGCTTTTTGATAATTATTTTCTTGCTCAATTAATTTGATTGGAATAGTAAAATCATGAAGCAAAGAACTTGATAAGAAAAAGTCTTTAATTTGGTTCTCAGTATTAAATTGATTAAATGTATTGGAAGCTCCAAGCAAGTTTCTCAATGGATAAAGGCTTTGACTGAAAATGTTAGATAAAAACACAAGTATCTGATTTACAGGGAAACCCTGTTTTTAATATAGTTTCCCTGGTTTAAGTTTTGGCTAAATTCCCTAAACATTCTCAACCACAAAGGGATTAAAGTCCGTTTCTTTATCGAAGTAATCCTCGTGTTCGGCGCGTTTGAGCCAATTAACAACCAAATAAGTTAAAGGTGTGGCTAAGACCTCCCAAACTACTTTTCCCAGATAATTTGCAAGCATTATTTGTCCAAGCAATAGCAAAGGGAAATCAGGATTGCCGAGGAAAGCAAGAGGATAAAACACCAAAGTATCCATAGCTTCTCCACAGATTGTTGAACCAATGGTTCTGGTCCAGAGCTTGGAGCCATTAGTCCAAATTTTCATTTTGGCCATTACAAAAGAATTAACAAATTCCCCGATTGCAAAAGCCGTTAAAGAGGAGGCCGCAATCCGCCAGCTAATATTAAACACTTCTTCGTAAGCCTTTTGGTGCGTCCAATCTGGTGCCGCAGGCATTGAAACTATAAATTGCACCATCAAAGTAGCCAGAATTAAAGATCCAAAGCCTGTCCAGATAACCTTTCGGCTGTACGAATAACCATAAACTTCGGTTAAAACATCACCGATTAAATAAGAAAGCGGAAAGAAGATAATTCCAGTCCCAATCGGGAAGGCCCATATTTTATCCACGAATGGCAGAGGTATAGAAATTAAAGATACTTTGGCTGCTCCAATGAGATTGATTACAAGCAAAAGACAGATGAAAAGAGCTTGAATATAACCAATATATTTATAATTTGTTCTTCTTGCCAAGGTTCTCTCTATCTTCTCTTACGATATTAAGGGATTTTTATTTATGGTCAATTTAAAAATATCAGAAACAAGCAAATAAGTTTTTCTAA
>JANRMG010000312.1:0-3477 GCA_033761855.1 Candidatus Caenarcanales bacterium | reverse complement strand
GCCTCATTAATTTCAACAGAAAAGTCTTTCTATGATATTCCTGATTTGGCTTTTGATAGGCAGTTGAATCAAAAGCACATTACAGAAAAATTTGAGATGATTTGCTCTAATGAGAGTTTGAATTATCATCAAAGATCTAAGCTTGCAGAAAAATTATGGAAAGTTATTGAGAGTTCATTCAACCCTGAAGATCCAAACTTTGATTTTGAAAGGTTTAGTTTACTTGCTCAAACTTTAAGAACTTCGATTGAAGGTAAAGCAAAAGAAGATGAAAACTTTATAAGTAGAAATACGGCTATCCATGGCATTCCTGACACTTTAAAAGAATATGCTCAAAAATATTTTATTGCAGCAATCAATCGCCTAATTCAACAAGGTAAACCATCACAAGAAATATTAGATTTAATTTCTTCTCTAAAACAAGGTACCCCGGGGCATTATTTAAACGAACATTGGCTCAGGGACTTTGAAGTGCCTTTCTGGACAGAGAATCTACTACCAAGTATTGTTATAGAGGAAAACTATTCTCTAGCTCAATTTCAAGAATTCGTTGAGTCTATCTACAAGATACTAAACAATGCAACAAATACAATAAGAAAAGATTCACAAAGATTACAAAAAGAATTCTTTGAAAAACAAAAATTAGAGATTCTTGCTGAGGATTATCCTGACCTTGAAAACCTTTTGGATAAGACTGGTGAATTTATTCAACTTCATCAATCTAATAATGCAGTTGATCATTGGGCCTTAGCACGTTTCATGGAAGTGTTTGTAAGTACTAAACTTACACCTCATTTAGAAGCTCTCCTGACGAGTCAAAGTCAAGCAGACACTATAAGATACAATTCAATTCTAGATAGGACTATTGCTATTCTCGATAGCTTTGGATCTAATGCAAGTTCAGCTGCACTAAAAACCAAACTGGAACAAATGAAACTGCAACAGCCAAAGAACCCAATTAGTCAAGTTATAGCAGAAATATAATCGCCTACTTCCTTATCCCACCCGGTAACTTAACCACTCCACCGATAAACCAGTTTGATTTGGCTTGTTTGGGAGCCGGCAAAGCCGCCGATGAGAGAAGCCAACCCGAACGCCAAGCTGAATTCATTTCTTCCACAAAATGGTTGCTTAAAAAGGTAATGGCTTCTTTTAAACCTTTGGGATAGGAAATATTATTTGTGCTCATCACCCCGCTTGCATTGGGGCTTAAGGCGCGACGGGCAAGAGACATTAATTCTTCAACTTTGTTGAATTCGTAGCGGGTTAAATCTTTTATGTTTTTACTAACATGATTCGTTAGAAGGTCTTCTTCGGTACAGTTAAACTTTTTTAAATCCTCTAAAGGAATAAATAATTTCCCTTGCTCGGTGAGGCTGGATGAGTGTTTTAAAAGATTCCACCATAACATTCCCATCCCAAGATATTTTACTGCTTCGATTACATCGTTGTCTCCATCGTTGATTTCTTCTTCAAATAGAATGCTTGCAATAATCAGGGCCTGAGAACCACCAAATTTTCTTAAATAAAATTCCAAATCTTTTTGTTCAGGGAATCTAATTGTGCCGATAGAAGATTCTAAAGAATTAAAGTAATCCAACAATAAAGTTTTAGAATATTCGTTGAATTTGTGTTTTAGGTCTAGCCAAGCGTTTTGCGAAACACTAAACTCAGAATCAAAAGGTTGGGAGAAAAAGATTGCTGACTTCCAAGTCTTGATAAGCTTTAAAGGACCTTCGGGATTGTTAAAGAATTTGCTGGGGGTGAGTCCTTGCCAAAAGGCAAACAAGAGCCAAGACATTAAATGCTTGTTTTCTTGCAACTGAAGCGAAGCTTGGTAAAAACAGTCTGACTCTTTCTTTATGTACTTGCCATAAGGGCTATTGGAAGAATGATAAAGAGTTTGAGTCATAAGATTATTGTTGTGTAATTTTGGATGCTATTACTACTATCTCTGTTTCCTTGGTTGCTTTATTTTTATTGATCTGTGTGACCTCCAGGACTGGATTTTCCAACTCAATCGATTGTATATGCGTAGTTTTTTTGCTTTGATATTTTAGAATGCTTTTGTCCTTAAGCACAGAAATAAAGGGTATATGCCCTTCAAGCACTCCAAATGAGCCGTTTACGCCTTGCGCTTCGACGTGGTAAATCTCTTTGTCGATTTCGGTTCCTTTTTCGGGTGTAATTACTTTTAATTTCATGAAAATAAAAAATTTTGATTATTTCTTATTTTACGTCAAGGAAGCACTCTCTTGAAAATTTGTTTTTCTTTTTATATAAATACTCGTCCATTTGCTTTGCTTTTTTTATTTCAGTTGTACCAGAGGGATGAATGTAAATAAGTAATAAAAACCATTTATGATTCCAGTTCAAGGTTCCAATCAGTCTTTAAACAAAAACTTTAGTAATTTTGCAGGCAATAAGTCTGTAGCTGCAAGCACCGATTTAATGAACCAATCAAATCAATCCTCAAGGCAGTCATATTCTCCCTCTCAGGGATTCGATGCTGCAGTTAATTTTTCTGACCCTACAGAGAAAAGAGCAAGAGCCACGAATATATTAAACAACAAATTTTATGGAACCGGTGGCAGCTTGGATGTTTATGCTTAGCAATAAAAGAAAGCTGATTTTTAACGGCAATAGATCAGAAATTTTGCTTGCACCAATTCTTGTATTTGCGGCTATTTGTATACTGTGTCTAGTTAAGATGAATTTAACGGCTTTTATAGTGTTAATGCTTTTGTTTTCTCTTTATTTTTTAGGTATATTATTGCTCTGTATTCCGGGAAATTACGAACTTATCTTATTCGAAAATGGATTAGAAACAATTTTTTTATATAAAAAATACTTTTATGAATGGAGTGAAATAGAAGATTTTGAATATCGTTTGGGAGGAAGAGAAACTTTTTACGTAATTACTTTTTGGCAAATAGGTAAAAAGTAGACCTAAGAATAATGAATTAGATGAAAGGAAGAGCGAAGCCAAAGAATTATTGAAAGAATGAGAAATCCCAAGAAAAAGATTTAATGAAAAAGAGAGAAATTCAATGTTCGAAATGTGGATCAAACGAAATAATTAAAAAGGAAAGGCAAGAGACAAGCAGCGTTATGGATGCCTAAACTGCAAAGCAAACTTCGTGCCTAGAGACACTGACTGGCTTGAGAGGGCTTATTTCGACTACTCAAAGGGGAAACAAACTTATGCTGAGCTGGAAGTGAAATACAATAAAACATCTAAAACTTTACGAAAGCACTTTGATAGTTTAGAACATTCACCATTTCCGTCTCCAGTTGAGTGCATTCCAGAAATCAATTTAATCTTTGATACAACCTTCTTCGGAAGAAATTTTGGAGTGATGGTGTTTAGAGCTTATGGAATTAACCTGTTCTGGGAGTACGTCAGAACCGAAACAGTGCTTGGCTATAAACAGTCTATTGATGAGTATAGTCACAAGTTTAAATTCTTAAGCTTCA